>JAFCZU010000707.1 GCA_019314185.1 Deltaproteobacteria bacterium
AAACGTCTGTTTGCCCAGAAAGTGCTTCATGCAACGAGGAAGAGTCTTTAAATCCTGACCTTCAGTGGTGGGGCCGGAGAAGTCAGGATGTGACAGAAGGGAACGCCACAAAATTGTTGTGCCACTATTACAGCATCCGACGACAAAAATCGGCTTTTCCAGCTTTTGAACAACAGTAGGCTTATTTGCTGAAATGGTCTCCATTTACTATTGCAGCTCCCCTTGGAAATACTGATCTTGATGTGCAAACAAACAGTCTAACATGGCCCTGATATGCGAGTCAGCCCTTTCCATTTTCGGATGTTTCTCAAACGGGTCAGATAACAAATCACAAACTGCGAAATGGTCCTCATAGGGTGAGTAGATATGCTTTACAGAACCGTGAATCATTGCCTTTCTTTCAAATCCATACAAAGTATTTTCAACGAGAATTTTTCTATCTGCTATAGGTTTTAGGAGGCTTCTACCATCCAGGTTTGAACGGACCTCAATCCCTAAGATTTCCAATACTGTCGGATAAATGTCAACAAGACTCACTGGCAAAGAAACGGCTTCCGAATCCAGATGGAATTTTGGATTTATTAAAATCAAAGGCACATGCACGATTTCATTGAACAGTGTCTGCCCATGTCCGGTTCCGATCAGCCACTCCTGCTTGGACCTGTAACCACAATCATAATGTTGTCTCTGAAACTCTTCGTGATCCCAGAATTCTTCGCCGTGATCGGCAGTTTTGGACCTGTAACCACAATCATAATGTTGTCTCTGAAACTCTTCGTGATCCCAGAATTCTTCGCCGTGATCGGCAGTTATGATAATAGTCGTATCGTCAAATATATTTTTCTGCAAGAGGAATTCTATCAATTCTCCTATTTGAGCAAACACATAGTCTATCAAAGCAAAATATAGTCTAACTTTGTTGGCTTTAAATTGTGACGCTTTATTTGAATCATCCAGATGAGGTCGAATGTCCCATTCGTCAATGCCTTCCATCAGTTGGATAGGCTCAGACGAATGCTTTACAGCTAGATCCAGGTCGAATGGGCGATGCAAATCGCATAGATGCAAATAAGCAAAAAAAGGATTCTTCTTGATTTCTTTTTCATATGTTTCAGCAAAAGATTTAATTACCCATTCTCTAATGATTCGATCACAGCCGTGATACTCACAGTTCTCATTAAGAGCCCAAAATATCGTGGAAATTCCGAGAGTATAGAACCCGTAACCCTTCAGCTCGGAAAATATCGTGGGAACTTTGGAATTTAATGTTGATGGCCACGGTTCCTTAACCGAATTTCTATAGATACCTCTGTGGCAGGCACCATGATTGTGTGGGTACAAACCGGTTAGCATCGAGTTGGTGGCTGGATATGTCCAAGGGGCTGTTGTATAGGCAGATTCAAAGAAAAGAGTATCTGATTCCGACAAGTTCGATAGGAAACGGGATGATTGAAGACTTCTCTTAAGGAAATCATATCTCAAACAATCAATACATATGAGAACAAAGTTACGCATCATGCTTCAAATAATTCGGTAGCCTCCTATCAAAAAGTATCACAGACGAGAGGATATACTTGAATATACTTCC
This sequence comes from Deltaproteobacteria bacterium, assembly GCA_019314185.1. The sequence goes on from JAFCZU010000707.1 coordinate 1,589, forward strand.
TGGATTTTGTGAAGTTCGTGCTTCGTCAGAGGAGGAGCAAAAGCGGCTGAGATATTCTTTTCTACCTGTTTAACCGTTTTCATACCAGGTATAGGTAATATCGAGTTCTCACGAACCATGCAAAACTGGAGCGCCGCCTGTGATATCGTTTTCATGCTATTGTCGCACAGAAACTCGAACGATTCAGTATCAGTTATCCATCTATCCCGTTGTTTCCGGGGCCAACGATGCATGTGATCATCTTGGCCAAACTGAGAGTTTGTTGTATATTTTCCTGTCAAAAATCCATAACAAAGTGGTGCCTTGGCAACAAGAAAGGTTTTTCTATTCAAAGCGAATTCTATCAATCCATTATCCTTGGGAGATTGATCAAGTAGATTATAAGTTAACTCAAGTACGTCATAATCATTTTTCTGTAAAGCAAGCAAGCCATCATCTGCCGTACG
>JAFCZU010000371.1 GCA_019314185.1 Deltaproteobacteria bacterium
AGTCAATGTCATGTTCTTATATTCGATTATGGATTTTTTACCTTGAACGAGAGGATCGTCAAGAACTAAACGAGTTGGTCGCAGCCTGTCCAGTACCAGACGATAGTCTTCGTATGAACATGTTTTCAAGATCCGTCCGGATACTGCATAAAATTCTGCTTTGAATGGATGAAAATTATCTTTTTGCACCCACAAAATAACTCTATGGTAGGTAACTCTCTCATCTTTGGCAAGAAGCTCCAAGATATAATATTCTTTTTCATCGATATTCTCGATTCTAAGGATTTTGGGATTATAATCTCCATAAAAGTTTGCCCTTGCGATATCGCCGTTTGAAACATCTCCAAAGAGTCTCTGCTGAAGTGATATTCGCAGGGGTTTTGATATGGTCTGGAGAAATACCCATAAGTTGTAATCGATCATAAGCGTGGATGTTCCCCTGTCCACCTTTGGATAGAGCGTTTTGATCAGGGTCTTATTTCGTCCTTTTATTAGCACCTCATACTTAGCTGTTCTTGAATCTCTGCCGGGTTTGATGCTGGTAACATTAACCAACACCTTATAATCTAATTGAGGGCTTCTTACTTCATCGGTTTTCTGAAGTATCACCTCGGCAGAATAATCTGCCATACAGATAACTGGGAACCATAACAGAATGCATATAAAAAATGTAATTTTTATTCTGTAACACTGCTGCATGGAAATGCCTCCCTCTTAAAAGTGCCTTAGCGCATCAGCAATTATCAACCTGGATGCCTTGAAGGCAGGATAAAATGAAGAAACCAACGATGAAATCAGGGCTATTGAAAAAGAAGCAATAAGGAGTTGGGGCACGATCTTTATGTGCGCTGTCCATCCGACAGTAGCTCCCGGAGGCGGTGGCATTGGAATTCCAACAAGGGAAATTAAGTATGCAAGGACGGTCCCGGCTGCAATACCTATTAAGCCGCCAAGAATGCCGAGAACAAGTCCTTCCAACAAAAATAGTTTTAGAACTTCCCGTCGCCTGGAGCCTAAAGCCATGATCGTGCCGATTTCTCTCGTTCTTTCCCATATTGACATATTTATTGTATTGAAAATACTCAAAATCACAATAATAGCGATAATGAACTTTAAGACCAGAAACTGCCTTCCATACAACTCTACAGTTTTATTATAAAAATCAGCCAGTTCATACCAAGGCTTAAGCTCCAAATCCTTGTCTTTAACCAAATATAGAAGCTGCTTTTTTACTTGATCGGTATTTTCGGTTTTATCGACCAGTACTACTAACGTCTGTACTTTGTCGGTACGCAGAAGGGTTTGAGCTGCTGCTATCGGCATTCGCACCGCCCGGTCATCGAACTCTTTTGAAATAGTAAAAAATGTACCTTTTACCTTCATATCCATAGCATTTAGGGCGCCGCCTACAGTATTGCAAACCAGGATTATAAAATCGCCAACCTTTGATCCCATAGCCTTGGCAAGTCCTCTGCCTAAAATTACATTATACATATCATTCTGTGAAAGGTTTTCCCCAGCCTCAATCGCTAAACCAGATGTTGCTCCTTTAACTGTTTCAATAACACTGATTGCCTGCTCTCCTTCAGGGTTAATGCCTTGACAGAATATAGAAACTGTGTTTTCCCCTGTACTCATAAGTCCTGAAAATGTTATCCTTGGTGTAATAAGTTCTACGTGTTCAATGGAGCTAATAAGTTTTTCAATTTCATCAGGGTTTTCGATCATATAATCAAAAGGCTTAGCACTTCCTTTTTCTATATAGCCCTTCTTATAAATCTGAATATGGCCAAGGTTGCTGTGAATAACTGACTCTCGCATTTGCAAAAAAGTGTCTTCAAAAAAACCTCCAGCAATAATAAGTGAAATGCATCCAAAGGCAATCGCTGCCAGTGTGATGAGCGATCTGACTTTGTTTCTGAAAACATTTCTAACAGCAAGCTTTAAATCTAAGGGAATTTCCATAGATTGACCTTTTATGAAATAACCTTTCCATCCATCAACTGCACAATTCTACTCGCCATTGACATTACCTTGGGATCATGAGTGGAAAAGATAAAGACAGTTCCCTGGTCTTCATTTATCTTCTTCATTACCTCTAAAACCGCAGTACCGGTTTTGTGGTCCAGATTAGCAGTAGGCTCATCAGCCAATATTATCTTCGGCTCAGAAATGAGAGCCCGCGCAATCGCCACTCTCTGCCGCTGCCCTCCGCTTAATTCGTCCGGCTTGTGCATGGCGAAACTTTCCAGACCCACATTTTTCAGCGCATCCATCACCTTTTCTTTACGCATATGGTGCTTGATTTTTTTTCTCAAAAGAGGATATTCTATGTTCTCAAATGCCGAAAGAACTGGGATTAAATTAAACATTTGAAATATAAAGCCTATTTTTGTAGCCCTGAGATCTGCCAACTCATCGGAAGAAAGAGCGCTGACATCAATGCCATCTATCTTTATACTTCCTGATGTAGGCAAGTCTATACAGCCGATGAGATTAAGAAGAGTGCTCTTTCCGCTGCCTGATGGCCCTGCTATTGCCAAAAATTCTCTCTCACTTACAGCAAGATCCACACCTTTTAAGGCATAGATCAAAGTTTTACCCAGGTGAAAATCTTTGGTTAATGCCTTTGCTTCAACTATGTCCATTGATTACGTGTCGCCTGAAGTTTCAAAAAGAATATCAAAATATATAATTTATTCAACAATTAACCTACTTGAAAAAATGTTTCAAGTCCTTTCTATATGTCTTATACTTAATTTCTTTTCCATACCCAAATCTGAACAGCATTACCTGACCTTCCTTGGGAATGTTCACTTCTCGAAATAGGGATTGGTATTCTTCCCAAACATCCCGCAATAACTTGCGGTGTTTTTTTGCAAAGCTTTTTTCTCCTTCAAGTTGCCATCTTTGCCAGAACAGAGTAATGGCTGTCATGGGCTGCATTGCGAGGCCATGCTGGGTAATGGCAAGCCATATACGCTCTACTGCCTGACCTCCTTTTAAAAAATCTTCAGGATTCATGCCATCGACAGTAATAAGCGCTACGCCTGAGGAATTTATTATGCCTTGAAAAGAATGTAAGGCAACCATTTTTCCAACTCCTATCTTATTAATAAGATTCATAATAAACCAGGGGCGGGTTGCTTTTAGAAAAATTTCTCCTGCAAATCCTGCTTCCAGATTTTTTAGAGGCAGACCATCGCATTTTTCTATTGCTTCTTTATGACTGTATCGTATCATTTTGCCAAGATACTCATGAAGTGATCTGTTTTCGGTTCTAATTTGATCTGTCTTGTAGATTATTTTTGCCAGTTTTTTGAGTTCATCTTTTTCAACAACAAAGTGTAACTTAATGCCGGGTATGTCGGATATGGATTTTTTAAGATCATTTAATACTATGGATGATATGGGCTTTTTTTCATAAAAAGTGCGGTTGGTATTACGTTTCCAGATTGAAGCAAATAATGGATTTATGGAGGTTTCATTATAAATAAGTTCTATTGATGCCATTAGGTCATCTTCTATTCCAGAAGGCAGGTAGTTGATATTTGTGTTAAGATCGAAGGCGCTTGCTGCAATTCTCATGTTTTCCAGAACTGCGCCGCATGATATGATTGAGGCTATCTGGTTTATATTAAAAAATGAAGGATCTGCATCTCTGTTTAAGTAAAGAAAAATGTTGTTATCCTTAAAACGCGAATAATGTAACGTATAACTTTTTTTGGAATACTTTCTTTTGTTATCTTTACAGCAGGAAATTCAGGAATTGAAGGTTTATATTTCCACTTATTTCTTGCAAGCAATTTTTTGACAACTCTCAATTTTATTTTCTGAATCGGGTTGCGGTTACCCATATATAGTTTTCCCTTGCGGTATTTTTGCAGAAAAGGATCAAACTGGAAAAAATAAGGAGCTGGCTTTATACGCCCCTTATTAAGTATTATTCTGACAGCTTCAGTTGCAGCCATGCCGCTGCATATCTGACAGGCAATGTTTAAAGATGGCCCTGCTTTTGATTCAAGGTCCACCCTGGAAAGATCCATGTATTTGATATGTGTGGCTCTTGGAGCAAGACCCAGAGCAAAAGATAGATATTGATCCTGTGATGCCATTCCATCAACAATGTTAAAATATTCATCAAAGCTCATACCCTCATGAGGAGAAAATATGAGCATTGCGGAGCTGAAACCCAAAGGGCCGGCTGTAATGACATAAACCCCCTTTTCCCGCGCCCGATTAAATAGAAGCCGCCTTATATCAAAGGCAAAAAAATCAAGACCGTCAATGACCACCTGAACGCCATCAAGGAAATCGTCTATATTGGAGGCATTAATTTCTTCAGGAAACTCTTTAATTTCAAGGTATGGGTTAATACTGAGAGCCTGTTCCTTCATTACTTCCATTTTTGGTCTTCCAAAATCCGGAAAAAATTGCCCACACCGGTTCTTGTCATAGTAATCAGGTGAACACCGCCTACACCTCCCATGCCGGGTATTGCCACAGTAGCATTTGCAAGCTTATCTTGTTCCGCCTGGGTCAGTAGGCCGATATTACGTGAGAAAGCTTCAGCCATGTATTCTTCCCTGGTGTTCAGTCCAAATTCTTTTATTTTATTAATAAGAGAGGTTTTATCCATTTTAAACTCCAATCATCAGGGATCAGGGGGTCGGGGGTCAGATTTTTTCCACCACAAAGATCACAGAAAGCACGAAGAAATGTAACTACTCAGGTTGTTAGGTTCACGGTTGGCCGCTTTGCGGTTTTCATAATTATTCCCACGATTAAAAGGATAGTTTGTTACTATTGTTATTATATCATCTTCAACGGAGAAAACAATTTTCAAAGGATACTTAAATCCTGCTGCTTCTTTTATATCCTAATTGAGCGAAATAGGAGGATTGCCCGTGAATAAGGGGAGTTAGGGAAGGTAATAGGGAATGTTACTTTGTCACTTAATTTCTCTGTGTCCTTTACTCTCCCGCCTCTTTTAAGGCTCTTTCCGCCACCTTTTTACTCAATCGAAACCCTTGCTTGCTTAATTCCTCAATGAAAGGCTTAATAGCTGGTATCAGCGCTTTATTTTTAGCTGCCAAAAGCAAGCCCAATACTCCGACAACCTCAAATCCGGCTCTCCTTGCCGCCTTCCTTGCTTTCTTCTCGTCAATGAGAATAAGGTCCGTCTTTTTCTCCTTTGATAAAATTATAGCCTCGGCTTCTCCCTTCCCCAAATACCCCAAAAATAACTCTACCACCTTACTGTCGGTAACTTTCTCAACTTTGAGATATTTTGCGGTCTTGATGGTCCTATTAAAGTGGAAGCATCTGCTACAACTGTTTTTGTTCTAACATAGAAAACCTGGCCCTCAGGGCCAGGTCACAGTCCTTACCCCCTCTGGATGCAAAGGCAATTTTATCCCCTTCCAGGGGTTAAGTCAAAGCCGGCCCCCTCTGGGGTCGGATTTTTACTTCTACAACGGTAAAAATCGTATGTGAATTGCGGGTTCGAGTTTTTGGTCCACTTGCACGTAACCGTTTACAGGGGGCTCGAAATGCGGGCGGGATAAACTCGCCCCTACAATTTTGTTGCTACATGTCTGGCCTGGCGGCATAAAGCCGCCCCTACGATGTCTCCTTCATGACTATCAACTCATTGACCAAACAGGGCAAATCCTAACTGCACAGCTTGCAACATTCAAGACGCATGATAGTCCGGGCTGTCTGCGTTTGTTCATTGGCTCCGTCATCTTTCGTATCCAGAGCCCAGGTCGCCTGGATGGATCCTCCAAA
>JAFCZU010000056.1 GCA_019314185.1 Deltaproteobacteria bacterium
ATTCGTCATGGTTGGATTGAACGCAACAGAATATTAAAGCCAACTGAGGGGTGGCAATATATTAAAGTTCCTTTGCAAAAACATTCAAGGGACATAACAATAAAAGATATTTTAATTAAAAATGAACAGAATTGGAGAAAAAAGACAATAGCTCAGTTACAATATTATAAAAAATCTGCTCCTTATTTTTTTAAAGTAATTGGACTGTTAAATGATGTATTCGCACAAGAATTAACTAGTATGGTTTATTTAAATAAAGAGGCGTTAAAAGCAGTTTGTGATTATTTAGAAATTCAAACTCCAGTTGAAATATATTCAAAAATGGAACTCGATATAGATCCTGTGAATGCACCTGATGAATGGGCTTTGAATATATGTAAAGCAATGAAAGGAGTTAGTGAATATTGGAATCCCACCGGAGGGATGAGTTTTTTTGATCGATCCAAATATAAATCAAATCAAATAGAGTTAAAGTTTCAAAGAGTAAATTTGATTGAATATGATCAAAAGCGTCCTACTTTTGAGGTTGGACTTTCTATTATTGATGTAATGATGTTTAATAGTGTAGAACAAATCAATAAAATGCTGGATGATTATGAATTGTTCTGAACTGAATTTTAAAATAAAAACTGCTTCTCATAAAACAATAATTGACCATTTGATTGAGTGTGCAAATTGTTTCAATCCTCCATTGTATACTTATGTCGACATAAAAGAGTACGGGAAAAAAATTTTTGATAATGCTGTTACTTTTGAGGGGTGGGATAATAACAGACTTGTAGGGATGATAGCTGCATATTACAATAACTGGAGAACAAAAATTGGATACATTACTAATGTAAGTGTGTTAAAAGATTATAAAGGTTTTGGTATAGCATCAAAATTATTGAAGCAAACTATTAATTATGGAAGAGAAAACGGTTTTTATCAAATAGAATTGGAAGTGAATATTAATAATATTAAAGCTTTTAAATTATATGAAAAACATGGATTTGTTGTAGTAAAACAAAATACAAAATCCTATTGGTTATTATACCGGATTCGCTAACTGTTTTGGTTGAGAAAGATGAGATTGCCGAACGGTACTATAACATCTAAAGTTTACCGTATAAGACAAATTGTTCATGCCTCTGCCTGTGCTGATCAATGGTGTACCAAAAAGTAAAGATGGTGTGGATATGGTATACGCAAGGGAGTCTTTTTCATGTTGTTCTGTTTGATGTCTGCTCCTGCCCGAGCAGTTCCGTTTGATCGCCATGCTGATGATCTTTATGGCGGTGCACAAATCATTTAGCAAATGTGGTTTTGCATATGGGACAGTCAGCGTGAATTCGAAGATCGATTTTTTAAGCTCAACATATAGTATTTAACTCCAGAAAGAACTTTACATGTTGGATCATTGTTGAAACTGAAAACTTTTGTTGTTGTGCAGCCTCGCGCTAATTCAAAAACAAGATTATGATCATGCTGACGAAGAATGCTGGATTTTCTATTTTATATTTTTTTAGGGTAAAATTTATGCTAAAAATTGATCGGATTAGATGAAAACTTATGAATGAGCCATTAGTAAGCATAGCATGTATAACATATAATCATGAAAAGTACATAGCCCAGGCTATCGAAGGTTTTTTATTGCAAAAAACATCATTTCCAATTGAGATTATCATTCACGACGATGCTTCGACTGACAATACAAAAAAAAATGTTGAGCAATACGCGAAAATCAATCCCAACTTAATATTTCCTATATATCAACAAGTAAACCAGTATTCATTAGGGAATAAAATATTTGTTAAATATGTTTTTCCTCATTGCAGAGGTAAATATATTGCCATTTGCGAAGGCGATGACTATTGGACGTCACCCCACAAGCTGCAAAGGCAAGTGGATTATCTCGAGAAACATCCTGATATTGCGGGTTGTTTCAACAATGCTTTAGTAATAGATAAAGATGACAAAAAAATAAAGGATGAATGGTATGATGAGCAAAAACAGAGAAGAGATAACTATAAGAAAAGATTTAATCAGGAATACTGCTTAACAACTTTGAGAAGTAGTTATCCTTCATGTGGTCTAATGTTCCGTGGTACTGTTTTACTTAATTTGCCTAAATGGTATCTAAAAACAGGTTCCGATTATTTATTAGATTTATTAATAACAGAATATGGAAATTTAGTTTATTTACCATTTATTGGGTCTGCTTATAGAATTCATGAAAAAGGTATTTGGCAAGGAGCAAATAAAATAGAAAGGTTAAATATGCAATTATATCGATATATAGGATTATATTCATCTAAGAATATGCGAAGCAAATATTCAGCATATTTAAAAAATGAAATATTAACATTTTCATTTAATATTTCAAAAGAATACGATAAACTTTTTGATACAAGACATTATTTATTATATAAATTGTTATATTATAAGTACAAATTTTTGACAAAACTGGATATGCTTAAATTCAGAGCTCCTGACGTCAAGTAAATTCGATTGCAACAGAATCAGGTTGCGACAGAGACAAATAACCTATTTCAAGGCTATCTGAGCATGCTTTAAGGCCTAATCTTGTTGCAATCAAATTTACGCTGTTTGTTTGCTACAAATTTTGTAGATTCCACAGATGTCAAGGCTTCTTAAGAAGAAATTTCAACAAGGGGCAGGTGCCCTGAAATTAGTGACGCGTTTCTGAGACAGCGGGTTAGCATTGCATAACCTGTAGCAAATTGTTTTTAATTATGCGTATAGCTCATATCATAAACCCGGTTATTGTCGGAGAGTCATCGGATCTCTTTGTTGCACAGCCTATCACTTTCGAGACGATGAGAATAGCCCAGGAATTCGCCCGAGGACACGTTGATGTAGCTCTGTATTCCGCACAGTATCCGGAGGATCGTTCCATTGTCCCCGAATGGTTTCAGATTACGCCCGATTTGGACCGATCAATCTTCGAAATCAGAAGTTTTTATAAAAAGCGAAAGCTCCCCCTCATTAAGGATATCTTGGATCGTCTTTATGACGCATCAGATGCCGACTATTTCATATATACCAATGTGGACATCGCTCTAATGCCGCATTTCTATGTTGCTGTAAACAAGATAATTGAAACTGGATATGACGCATTTGTGATTAATAGACGTACGATTTCACAAGAATATACCAACGTTGATCAGCTTTATCTCATGTTTTCTCAAGCAGGCGAAAAACATCCCGGATATGATTGTTTTGTTTTTAAACGGGATTTCTATCCCGGGTTTAATACAGGGGCGGCATGTGTTGGTGCGAATTGGATTGGGCGAGTACTTATTACAAACCTAATTTGTCATTCCACAAAATTTGATGTTTTTGAAGACCTACATCTTACTTTTCATATTGGAGATGACAGAAATTGGAAAGTGCAAATTTACAAGGATTACGATAAACACAATGAAAATGAGTTGCATAATATTCTATTAGAGTATAAGTCGCATAATCTCCTTCAGGACAAGCCATTAGTCGAGAGCTTCTTGCAACAGATTGAAAGCCCTGATTCCTCTCCTACTCCTAAGCCTCACAAAAGTAAACTTCCACCGCTCTCGCTCATCGAAGCGAAACTGAAAAAGCTCATAAATAGAATACTCTGATAACATGAAATTTAGTGTCCCTTTCGGGGATGGTTGAAACCCCTCGCCTTTAGGCGAAGAAAAGGTTATAGTTGTCGCTATGCGACTTTACAAACTTGGAGCCCAGACAAAAACAGACCTCAAGGTGCACCTGATTTGGATTCCCAAATATCGAAAAAGGGTATTGACTGGCCAGGTTGCAATCCGTATGTTCATCTCATACCGTCCGACTCAAAACGTGAGCAAAATTATGCAATGGCTTAAAGGTATAAGCTCACGTAGGTTGCTATCGGAGTTTCCCCATTTGAGAAAGAAGTTTTGGGGGCAGACATCTGTGGGCACGCGGGTACTTGGCAGTTAGCTCCGGTAATATTACGGATGAAATGATTCAACAATACATTGAGGAGCAAGAGGGCGAACCCGTTGCAGATGACAGTCGATTTCCAATCGACCCCTCATGAACCTCTCGTCTTATAGACGAGAGTGGTTCAGTGAACAGATTGATTTGGATATGATCAACTTACCACAAGATCCGACCTTCATTGTGGGTTCTCATAGATCAGGAACAACGCTTCTACAATCACTACTTGCTACTTGCTACTTGCTACTCAGGACAATCCGTTGACGTAAGCCTTTCTCTTGCTTGAGATTGACAGCAAATGAAATACGAAAAGTACATGTATGTATTCCTATTTTCAGCTTCGGCTCCTATTCCTAACATGCCGCTGTTATGGCATTAGATAAATTTGGTATAAATGTCGCGTAACAAGACTTCAGATCGGAATGGCTTTAACCCGCCGGGTTTCATAGTTGGTGTCGACAGGAGTGGAACAACAATCCTTGCCGCTATATTAAATCGTCATCCTAAATTATATGTATTGCCCGAAACACATTTTTTTTCGATTTTGGGAACCGATCAAAAATTATCTAATTGTTTTCAAGTAAGTTGGCCTAAATCCTTGGATCAACTTATCGAGAAAATGAACACGATTCGCCGCGACGACTTTGCTGAATGGGGCCCACCCTTGGAAGTTATCCACAAACAAGTCAGTAAAGAAGATGCAGAGCCAAAGGCAGTATTTGAAGCACTTGGCAGATCATTGGTAAAATTTAATGGAAAAGATTTATGGCTTGAAAAAACACCGGGTCATATCCGTCACCTAAGCAAGATAAGAGAGGAATTTCCAAAGGCACCGATAGTACATATAATACGAGATGGACGAGACGTCGCCCATTCGTTGACGAATGTATACTGGGGAAACAAAGTTTATTGGGTGAACTTGTTGCTCTGGGTAAACGACGTATCGCAGGCTAGAGGCTGGCTGGAAAAAGACGCAAATTCTATTTCAATACGCTATGAAGACCTTGTCAAAGAACCAGTGCTTACGATAGCAAAAGTTTGTGATTTTCTAAACTTAGACTTTTACACTGAAATTCTCCAACCAGATGGATCGGAGTATGCTCTAATAGAGAAAGGCTCGTCTCACAAAGAGGCGATACAAAAACCTATAAATGGCTCTAACGTAGCACGTTGGCGTAAAGTCTTGCCGGAGGAGATGCAGCGCATAGCACTAATGATAGCTGGCAACGAACTCAGAAAATGGGGTTATGAAGATCACCAAATAGCACCAAAGAATATTCATACCCTACGGCTATCTAAGAACATCCTTTACTCACATGATAACCGGCCACGGTTCGATAAACTACTCAGTATGATCGCAGGCCTCACGGATGCTATTACTTTTGAGGATTTTGGAACCATACAGGAAGATAACGGAAAGAATGTTCCACATATCTGGCTCACCAATGAACTACCTGTACCGCAACTACTTTGCATGCGAAATCGACGGGTTGTGCTTATTGAACTTTACCGCTTCTGGTTCAAGCTCAAGAAACTTAAAAAACAACAAACAAAACTTGTATGGATCTATGCGGATCACATTAAAGACAGCCTGAAGTGGCCAACACGAAGAGTTTTTGAAATAACCATGGCGCGGTATACCAATGCGGTTGTTTGTCTTTGTCCAGATCCCAAGAGATGTGAGTTACATCGCATTTTAAAAATTCCGAAACAAAAAATAGTTCATCTAAATGAGAACGAATCTAAACAAAAGTTAAAAAGGCTCCTTCATTTTTCATAGCTCCTGATCAGCGGTGAAGATATCTACTTGAATTTTTTAAAAAAAGGTCAACATTAGATGATTGATAAAACAAAGCCATTAGTAATCGCAGATCTGTCAAGAAAATGTCGTTCCTCTGCGGGTTTCCGCTTTTACAATCTAGTTAAGATACTATCAAGAACCTGTAAGGTCTATTTCTGTGCTCTGGTTAGTAACGATCCGATTTTATCTAAAGCTCATCAGACCGAACGCTAAAAACAAGACATCGAAGTCGCGACGTCACTGTCAAAATGGGAGGCATTGTTGAATCGCTATTGTGTAAAAAATACGAATCGGTGTTAAGCGTTATTAACGTGCCCTGAACTTTCCCCTATTTTTAGAAAAGCAGGAGTCGCTTTGATTCCTGGGGATATCAGAAAGCTGGTTTTCAAACCATGAACTACCCCGCAGTTTTGCGGCAGGGTAGTTCATGACTGCGGTTATGTTTTTAGGAGCTTTCAAGGGCTAATTCAGCGAAGCTAAATTTAACCAAAATTATGGAGTTGTGCAAAGCTCTCATATCTAAAAAGGGTCGAATGAGAATTCTGTTCGTTAACGCCTATCTCCCCATGTATGACCGCGCATCTGCTGACCTTCGCATGTTTACATTAGTAAGATTGCTTGCCGCCCACGGGCACACTTGTATATTCTGTGCATACAATTATGCAAGCCAGCAGCGTAGTCTTGGCGATGCAAAAGTGGCGATGTATCGAGCATCACTTGAGCAAGAAGGTGTTACTGTTTGTCTATGTGCGGTGGAAAAAGTTCTCAAGCAGAAACGTTTTGAAGTAGTTTACTTCAAATACTTTTTTACGGCAGAACGACATATAGCATCTGTACGCATCTGGCAGCCCGGGTGCAGAGTCATTGTTGACAGCGTTGACTTAGCTTATGCCCGCTTATTGGCGAAGGCTGATATGAGTGGATTGCATGATGAACGTACAAAAGCGGAAGAAATTAAACGCCGTGAAATAGCGACATATGCGTCGGCTGATCTGGTTATCACAATTACAGACCAAGACGACGAAATCTTAAAAAGAGATTTCCCTTCGGCAAACACATATGTCATTCCAAATATTCATACAATTCATAGACTCAAAAGGAAAGAATGTGAACATCCCAGTCTGCTCTTTATTGGAACTTTCGAGCATGAACCTAACGTAGATGCGGTGCTGTATTTCAAACGCGAAATATGGCCGCTCATTGAAGCCAAAATAGAAGATGTCATATGGACTGTTGTAGGACCCGACCCGTCGGATGAAATTCTGGAGATCGCCTCTGATCGCATTTTGATAAAGGGTTTCGTCCCCGACACATTGCCTTACCTGCTACGAACATGGGTGTCCATTGCACCGCTTCGATACGGAGCCGGCATGAAAGGCAAGGTTGGAGAAGCGATGGCTGCAGGTGTGCCTGTTGTAACTACCGGATTCGGTATTCAGGGAATGAACGTCGTTTCTGGGAAACATCTCTTAGTGGCAGATGACCCTGAGAGCTTTGCTGCTCAGCTCGTCAGGCTTCTTAAGAATAAAGAATTACGGGACATGATCGGAATGGCAGCACAGGACTTCATCGCCAGTCGTTACAGCCTGGAAGCCGTGGACCAAATATTACAGGAGTTGTTCGGCGATGTAAGCAAAATGCCGGCGCCTAAAAGATTGCCTTTCAGGATGACCAGAAAAGCGTTTCTGCAGGCACATACATTTCTCCAAAGACATCTTTTGTGGCGATTCAGGGTTTAAAAATTTATTAGCATTATCTGAGTTGGATATTCGAATAAGGTAAAGACAAATCATGCAGTCTGACAATAAGTTGACAATATTGTATATTGAGCCGCACAGCGCTCCTGATGGTGGTGCTGAGCAGGCTCTGATCTTGCTCTTAAAGAACATTGACAAAAAGCGTTTTCACCCGATTGTTCTCCTCCCTGACGGCCCGATGAGAAAACTCATAGAGCAGATGGGCGTGAAGACATACATATCTAAAACAAACTATCTTTGGTTTGAGAATCAGCGCCACTATTACCTGCTGCTAAACGACCTGAACGAAGCGCTCAGTCAGGTCGTCAGCATACTGGACAAGGAAAACGTCGACCTCATTCATACTAACGACTATTGGGCCTTCAGCGGAGCGTTGGGTTCCCGTCTTGCTGGTGTGCCGCACCTTTGGCACCTGCACATTCCTTTAATGAATAATCATCCGCTTTTCAGGTTTTTCCCCGTTCGCACTCCTACCTTTGGACACTTGATCAACGAATTGTCGGATGTGGTGGTTTCTGTTTCAGGCGGGGTAAGGGTGAGCATGGCCCCGTATGTCACAGAGGAAAAACTCGAAGTTGTTTACAACGGGATTGATATCGAGAAATTTAATGCACGCACCACCAAAGGGCTTGTTCGCAGAGAGTTGGGCATCCATGACAAAGATTGTGTTCTCACAAGTGTTGGTCGCATATGTGAGCAGAAGGGTTTTGAAGACCTGGTCGAATGCGCAGGCTCTGTATGTAGAGAAAGGATGGATGTGAAATTTCTCCTTGCAGGAGGAACTGATGATGACGAAAAGTCAAGATTGGAATATCTCAAGAGCCGCGTTAGCGCTCTCAACCTTGAGCAAAAGTTCTTTTTCCTTGGCCGGAGGGAAGATGTGCCAAACATACTCGCCGACACCGATATTTATGTATCTTCTTCGTTATATGAGGGACATCCATTGGTTATTCTGGAAGCCATGGCCGCTGCTAAACCGGTGGTGGCAACCCGGTGCATTGGCTCCGACGAGGTCGTTATGGATGGAGACACTGGATACCTCGCAAAAGTCAACCGACCGGAAGAGCTGGCCGATAGGATCCTTCAGTTGATTGATGATAAACAGACATGTATAAAGATGGGGCTGAATGGGAGGGAGAGGTTAACAAACTCTTTTGGCCTCGATTCGTGCGTGAACCAATTGGAATTAATCTATCTGAAAATGTCCGAGAACGGCACACAAATCCCCCGAAACACAATTTGGCCAGAAATACTTACCAACATGCTGAGTGACCTCGGCAAACTAGGTTTGCAGTCTTTAGAACATGAATGGAGGCTGAAGCAGTTGGAAAATTTTATGGACCAGTTTAAGGAAAACGTGTTTTATCAGAGTGCAAAGAAACTTTACAAAATGTTCAGTTGAACAAGAAAGGATCCTGGCGTGAGAAGTCTCCACATTTTTCATCACTCTAACCTCAACAATGGCGTAGACAGAACTTGCTTTACGCTTGTCAGCGCCATGCGAGATCTTGGGCACGAAGTCCACGTGATTGTGCCGGGGGAAGGTGCGCTCACAAACGCTCTCGCCTCCAAAGGTTTTTCATGGAAAGTGATGCCGCTCGGTTGCTGTACGGGCTCGGCCTGGAAGGCGCAGTTACGCTTTCTGAGCAATGCCGGCGTGCGCGCGAAGCAACTTGAGGACCTGTTAAGGAAAGAGAATTTTGATGTCGTCCACCTCAATACAGGCCACCTTTTTGACGCCGCACTCGCTGCTGCAAGAGTCGGCGTACCCGCCATCTGGCACATTCACAGCCCTTTCGAGATCGACTACGAGCGCTATAAGCGTTTTGTCGGCACAGAGGGTTACGCGTGGATCCTTGAAGCGCTGGGTAGCCAGATAATTGCGGTTTCAGAAGATATTCGCACTAGCCTGACCCGTTACCTCCCACACGAGCGTATACACACAGTATACAACGGTATTGATCTGGAAGACCTTACGCAGCGTGCAGAGGAAAACAGGGGAGACATTCGCAGGGAACTCGGCCTCGAAGAGAACTCCCGTATAGTGCTCGGCGTAGGACGAATATCTGACCAAAAGGACTTCGCAACCTTCGCGCGGGTGGCGGAACGCGTTGTCTCGCAGGACGGGAACGTTTACTTCGCCATTGCAGGACCGGCGCAGGATCGCCGGTTAGCGGAGGCTCTGGAGTCGCGGGTGCAAACCCCGACTCTTAAGGGGCGGGTATTTCTGCTGGGACCCCGGTCTGATATACCGCGACTGATGGATCAAAGTGACGCGTTCCTGTCGACCGCCATTTACGAAGGACACCCTTTGACTACGATAGAGGCAATGGCGCTGCAACTTCCTGTTGTGGCCATGGCTTGCGTGGGTCTACGGGAATGCATCCAGGACGGGGTGGATGGTCTTTTGGTTCCCCTTGGCGATGTAGAGGCTGCCGCCGCCGCTGTTCTGCAAGTCCTCGGAAACGCCGACTTGGCCGAAAAGTTGGGCCGGGCAGCCCGACAAATTGTTTCAGAACGTTTCTCATGCCGCAGCTATGCCCTGGAGTTTCTTAAAGTCGCACAGAAAGCCATAAAGTACGGGCCGTCTCGTGTTGCCCATGGTTCGATTGACTTAGTACAGGGACTTCTGGGGCAGTTGGGGCGAGCAACGCATCTAATTGGCGAGCTCGAGGCAGAACGCGGGATCTGTGCTCGAACTCGTCGTTTAGCCCAAAGGACCCTACGCCCGATCCGGCATTTTGTAGAAAGCCTAAAACACACGATTTTCCATGTGGGTTGATCCTTGTGGGATGGCAGAGAATGACGAAGTATGCTGCTTGCCGGATGTGGAGATGCTGATTATTTCTTGGAGGAAAGGTTGGACAAGATCTCTGTAATCATGCCCTGCTTCAATGCAGCGCCCTATCTGACAAAGAGCCTATCAAGCGCCTTGGGACAAACGTTCAAGGAGATTGAACTCATCGTCGTCGATGACGGGTCCACGGATAGCAGTCTCCAGGTTCTGGAAGGTATACGAGATCCCCGGCTCAAAATCATTTCGCAGCCAAATCGTGGAGTGTGTGCCGCGCGCAATCGAGGATTGAGCGAGGCTTTAGGCGAACACATCGCATTCCTGGATGCGGACGATGCCTGGCACAGGGAATGCCTGACAAAACTTTATGCTGCTCTTCGATCTCACCCCGGGTCTGTCCTGGCTTATTGTGGCTGGCAAAATGTGGGCATTGAGGGCAGACGAGGTGAGCCTTTTGTACCGCCGGATTATGAGCGGCTAGACAAGGCAGAAATCTTCCTTGGTGGATGCCGCTGGCCAGTTCATGCTGCGCTGACGCGGCGTAGCGCCATCGAACAAGCGGGTGGATTCGATGAGCGCTTTCCCACCTCTGAGGATTACTACTTGTGGTTAAAGATCGCTACTCGGCATCCGATCGTGCTCGTCCCCGAAGTGCTTGCGTATTACCACTTTCATGAAGGCTGCCAGGCCACGAGAGACCGTTTACGAACCGCTTTCAACCATTTGCTGGTGCAGCAAGAATTCCTCAGGGAGCAGCCTGGCATTATCAGAGAACTTGGTCATAGCCGCATCCGAGAGCTGACTTACGGTGAGCTCCTCAAGAGAGGTTATATTTGTTACTGGGATCGAGACCTTGCGGCATCGCGCAAGATCTTTCGACAGTTAATAAAAGCAGGATACGGAAGTTTAAAGGATTGGAAATACATGTTGCCGGCTCTGCTGCCGTCTGGTCTGCACCGGGCTCTCATCCGCTCTTTCGGTAAAAGCCACAAGGACTCCTGATGGATTTTGTTACAGTAGCCGTTTGTACTTACAACCGCGCCGGGCGCCTGCCAGAGTTAATCAATGCTCTTCGGCAGCAGGAATGCCAGTTCCCCTTTGAGATCCTGGTGGTAGACAATAACAGCACGGACAATACCCAGGATGTGCTCAGGCAACTGGCACACATAGATGGCCCACCTCTGCGGTTTGTCAGTGAGATGCGGCAGGGAATCGTCCACGCCCGAAACCGGTGTATCGAAGAAACTCGCAACAGTGCCTTTTTGGCCTTTATTGATGATGATGAACTACCAGGGCACTCTTACCTCAAAGTAGCGGTAGACGCCCTTAAAAATGAGGGTGCAGAATGCGTGGGTGGTGAAATACGGGTAAAACTCCCAAATGATCCAGGACCTCCGTGGTTAACAGACGAGCTGTTAGGGTTTTTGGGAAAGGTGAAGCACAGTAAAGAGGCGTTCTGGATCTCCGAGCGTTCGACACCTGTTTGGAGCGGCAATGTAGCATACAAAACGGCCTTGTTTAGGGATGGATTGCGCTTTGACGAGCGTTATAATCGCGCAGGAAAGCGAATCGGTGGTGGTTCAGACGCCATCATGTTCTGGAAACTTCTTGAAAGCAAACGACGTATCCGGTATCGCCCGGATATGTGGATTGAACATCTTATAGATCCTGAAAAAATCAGGTGCAGGTATTTCTTGAAACTGCATTTTTCAAGGGGGCGAAAATTCGGCCAATACGAAACCCGGAACTATTCACATACATTGATCGGTGTACCACCGTTTATGGTCAGACAGACCTTGCAGCACTTGGTGAAAACAATAAGAATGATAGTTTTCCGTCAACCGGGAATGGTGCGACAGGCTATGAACAGCGCTTACGCTGTGGGCAGCATATGGGGTCGACTCTTACGCCGGCAATACTGTGAATAGGCCACGTGCTCAGATGAACTCTTGTACCGAGCAAATACCGTCTATGACCGAGTTTCAAATAATTCACAAAAGTCAAGAACCGGATCTAGAAATTCTCATATGCACTCACAACCGGGCACGGCTTCTGTCACGAACGCTCGCTTTTCTGAACCAAGCTGCCCGGCCCAATGGTTGGCGGATTTGGATCCGGGTGGTCGTGAACGCATGTACCGACGAGACCACCTCGATTCTTCGTTCCTACGAGACTCAGGCATGTGCCAAGGGCTGGATAGCTTTGTACTGGATTGAGGAACCGATGCCAGGAAAATCCAACGCGTTAAATCGTGTGATACCTCTTCTTTCGGCTCCCGTGATCGCCTTTGTCGATGACGATCATCGGATAGATGCGAACTATCTTGTTGGCATACAAGACGCTGTGCAAGCTTATCCTGATGCCGCTCTTTTCTGTGGACGTATCCTTCCAGACTGGAATGGGACTGAACCTGCCTGGATACATGACCGTGGGTGCTTTCGTATTTACCCCTTGCCGGTTCCCCGATTCGACCAGGGCGATGAACCTCGTAAAATCCTCTCCAAAGGTCCAATCCCAGGGGGTGGAAACTTGTTCATGCGCCATATGGTTTTCCAAAAGGTCGGAGGTTTTTTGCCGGATTTTGGGCCTGTTGGTCACAATCTGGGCGGAGCAGAAGATCTTCAGTGGGTTGGGCGCTCCCTGAGACTGGGATTGCAGTTGCAGTATGTACCGGGCGTTGTGCAATATCACTATGTAGATCCTGCGCGCTTGGCCATGCCGTACTTGATGAGAAAAGCTTATGAGCGTTCGGCTTCGGCAGTGCGACTGTCCGAAGATGTGAAGAGGCGATCAGGAATTCCCATATACTTGGCACGAAAGATAGCCGATTATCTTCTCCGCAGCGTTTTTAGCATCGGCAACACGTCAAAACGACGGTTCTACTTGGTAAGGCTTGCGGCTTCCATGGGTGAAATTAAAGGATTTCTGCAAGCACGAAACGATCGAAGAGGTCAGACCGTTCGCAACTTATCGACTCTTTGATGACAATACAATGCCTGTGTTACGAAATATTCATAAATTGCTTGATCGCGAAATAAGGGCAAAAAACGTTGTTGCCTTTCGTTATTGGTTGAAAGGGATGCACTGGCAGTTGAAGCGACCCAAAATGCCCGATCCGGTGTTCATTGTCGGGTGCTCTCGCTCCGGTACAACCGTAATTTACGAAACTGTTAGACAGTCGAAGAGCCTCCTATCTTTTGGTTATGAACTTCCACGACTATGGAACGGCTTGTGGGGACCAGCACATAATGGGTGGGCGTCTGAAGCAGCCTCCGCAGAGGATGCCCGCACTGAACACAGGGATGCTGCCTTTAAGTTTTTCTACGAGCGCCTTGGATCAGGACGTGTGCTCGACAAAACCTGCATTAACACAATGCGTATTCCATATCTTAACAAATTGTTCCCAAATGCTCATTTCATTTACATTTACAGGGATGGACGGGACAATGTCAGTTCCCTTATGGAGGGCTGGAAGATAGGGGAGCACTTTGCCCTCGAAAAGTTTCTCGGAGCCTTTCCGTGTTCTGTACGAATCGAAAACGGAAGCTTCAACCAGTGGTGCTTTTTCCTCCCTCCTGGCTGGCGTGATTACAATGAAGCTTCTCTGGATGAGGTGTGTGCCCATCAGTGGATTACGGCAAATCAGATGGCCCTTGATGCCAAAAAGCTTGTTCCTGAAAGGCAATGGATACAGATGCGTTACGAGGACCTCTTTTTTCGACCGGTCGAGGTATTTGAAGATGTTTTTGAAAGACTGGGCCTGCCTTTTGATGAACATATACGTAACAGGTGTGCAAATTTGAAAGCACACCCGACAAGCATTGTAAAAGGACAGCCTCAATTAGGCAAATGGAAAAAACAAAATCCTCAAGCTATTGGACGGATCATAGAGAAAATCCGTCCTTTGATGAACGAACTCGGTTATGACGCAAATTAAACGACTACCTGCCAAAGCTTTTTCGCCTAAAAGGCGAAGCTTTCAAACCTGGCTAATGGAAAAATGAGATCACACACGCTCCCTTGCCTGTTAAACAAGCTACATGAACGCCTGATTGGCCGTCCAACTTTTTCCTATCTGGAAGAGTTGGAACGGACCCAGTGGCTTTCCAGGGCGGACATTCAACAGATTCGGATGATGAAGCTCAAAGAGCTTCTCCGGCTGGCTTTGAAACACTGTCCATGGCATGCGGAACGGATCATGGCATCTGGGTTGGATGAGAGCACGGGCGCGTCTCTTACGATGGACGATCTGCGTCGCCTGCCAACCATGGATAAATCCGCAACACGGGAAAACAGAGACAGGATTTGGTGGAGCGGAGTCCCTGGTGGGGCGTTTCTTTACAACACCGGAGGGTCCAGCGGCCAACCGTTGACCTTCTACTACGGCCGCTTGCGGCAAGCGTCTGACACTGCGGGTCGTTTTCGTGCCCATCGTTGGTGGGGCGTAGATGTGGGTGATCCCGAGGTGTGGCTCTGGGGAGCTCCGGTGGAGCTAAGCAAGACGGATCGAATTAAGACCCTGCGCGACCGCCTGATCAACCAGTTATTTCTCAACGCCTTTGAGATGTCGGTCGAGAACATGGATGCCTACATCGAGGCTATCCAGTCCTTTAAACCCAGGTGCATCTATGGCTACGCGAGCAGCATAGCGCTGTTGGCTGCAAGAGCCCAGGATCTCGGCGCAAATCTCAAACTTCCCAGTTTGAAAGTGGTCTTCACTACTGGGGAGCCCCTATATCCACATCAGAGAGAGATTATCCAGGAAGTCTTCGGAGTACCTGCGGCGAACGAGTTTGGAAGTCGCGACATCGGGTTTACCGCGCACGAAAGCCCCGAGGGACAGATGCTACTGATGAGTGAGAGTCATATCCTCGAGGTGCTCGATCAGGATAGCCGGCCCGTTGCACCTGGTGAACTGGGCGAAGCCGTGATCACCGGCCTCTGCTCCCAGGCACAGCCGTTCATTCGATATCGCACTGGGGATATAGTTCGATACACGGACGATAAATGCAGTGCAGGAAGAGGATTGCATGTGATCGGTGAGGTGGCAGGTCGCTCAACGGACTTTGTGACCCGATCCGACGGCACTATTATGCATGCCCTTGCAGTGATATACGTTCTGAGAGCGACTGATGGAGTTGCTGAGTTCAAGTTCATCCAGCACACAACAAATCAAGTAGAAATCCTGGTAGTTCCGGACTCCCGGTGGAACACCGAAGCCAAAGCAAAGATCACACAAGGAATCCGGGCACGTATGGGAACCGACGTACGGGTGGATATCCGGCTGGTAGAGGCTATACCCTCAGAGGCCTCTGGAAAACACCGCTACGTTGTGAGCCATGTCCCTCTCCCCTCTGAGCTCGCAGTAAGGAGTATGCAGTAGGGAGTAAGAAGTAAGCACTTGAAAAAACCAATAAATATTAGGTGAATAGCATTAGGGGAAAAGATGAACACATACAGAGGTTATCGGGATTTAAGGGTTTATCAAATAGCTTATCAGTTTGCGTTGGATATTCAGGAAGTTACGAAAATCTTTCCGAAAGAAGAAAAATACTCTCTAACCGATCAAATAAGACGTTCGTCGAGAAGTGTTCCGGCAAACCTGGCGGAAGCATGGAAAAAACGAAGATATGAGAAAGCGTTTATCAGCAAACTGATAGACTGCGCT
>JAFCZU010000372.1 GCA_019314185.1 Deltaproteobacteria bacterium
ATAAGCGGCAACATGATTTCATGATGACCGACAAGATTAATACCGGCTCCTCCTCTTGCCGTAGGCCTGTTGACAACATTTGTAACAGGGCGGTACTGCTTGATAAAATCCATATTGACTGTTGTAAAATCATCCACCTTATTTCCCAGATTGCGGACAAGGGTAATAGCCTTTAAAAAAACTTCCGGCAGTATTACCGCAGACCCCACATTCATGTATACACCTTCTTCCAGCGTAGCGACTATGGATGCAAATATTCTGAAATCCTTGTGGCTCGCGCCACCGGCAGCTGCCGGATCAAATCCTGGATGCATATGAATTATATCTGTTCCAATTGCGATATGAACTGTAACCGGTATTCCCAGACGGGCTCCTGCCGCAAGTATGCTTTTGTCCATAAAAGGGAGATTTTTTTCAAATATAGCCGTGCCGACCGATTCGCCAAGCCCCTGCGATTTTTCTTCCGCGCATTTTATCGCATTGCTTAAAAAGTCGCAGGTCTCTCTTGCCATTCCGAAAGAGCCGCTTCCAATAGATAAACTTACATCTTCTGATGTCTGTCCTGTCATAGCAATTTCAAAATCATGGATAATCCCGGCACCGTTCATTGCAACCGCGGTAATAACACCTCGTTCCATAAGATCTATTACAACAGGATTCAGCCCGACTTTTATGACATGAGCGCCCATTGCAAGCATCACTGTTTTATCCTTCCTTGATGCGGTTACAATAGAGGATATTACCCTTTTAATATGATTGCCGGCAAGTATATCCGGAAGAGATCCAATAAAATCTTTAAAATATGATCCCTTTTTCCAGGTACTTGCAAAATCGGATGAAGATACCTTGCTTTTTCTCTCTGAAAGAGAATATGTTTTCAGATGACTTAAATCTATGGGTTTATAAGTATGCGTCATTTTTAAGAAAAAAGAGCCCTTTCCATAAGATCGCAAAGAATATGTCCCATGGTTATATGGGTTTCCTGGATTCTTGCTGTTATGTCCGATTCTACAGAAAATGCAAGATCAGTGCACTTAGTTAGTTCTCCGCCGCGACCTGTAAAGCCGATTGTAAAAATCCCCATATCTTTTGCCGTATTCATTGCCTTTATTACATTTTTGGAGTTGCCGCTTGTGCTGATACCCAAGGCAATATCATCTTTTTTACCGATAGCTGATACCTGTTTGGCAAATATTTCATCAAAATGATAATCGTTGCCTATACTCGTTATGATTGAGGTGTCGGTTGTAAGAGCAATAGCCGCAAGGGGTGGTCTTTCAATTTGAAACCGGTTCACAAATTCCGCCGCAATATGCTGGGCATCTGCCGCGCTGCCTCCATTGCCGAAAATCAGCACTTTATGACCAGAAGCTATACATGTAACCAGCATATTCGCACCTTTGACAAGTAGGTCAATATTGCTTTTTATGCTCCTGTCTTTTACTTTAATGCTTTCTTCAAGTATATTTAAGATGACTTCTTTCATGTTCAGACCTTGTAATTTATTATCGAAATACAATTATAACCCTTTAAAACAACATGGATTTGCATGAAAATTGGACACGAGTCTAATTTAGGAATTAAAGTATTCAGAAATTCGGGAATTGAAGGAATTCTATCTGTTTTAATTTATTAATTTAATCCCTCAATCCCTCAATTCATTGTCAGTATATTATTTCTTATCCATCATCAGCTTCTGAATCTTTTCGATAAAGCCCATTGAGTCATACCCAAAAGCATTTGCTTTTTCAAACTCATACAAAGCATCTTCAAGCTGATTCTGTTTAAAATACAGTCTGCCGAGCCTGTTTCTGAAAAGACCGTTTTTCGGTTCAATATCTGTGCTCTGCTGGCAAAAAATAGTGGTGATTTCAGGATTTTCTCCCTGAACATCGAAAAGATAGCCAAGGGCTGAAAGTGAAGCAGCATCGTTTGGATTATTTTTTATTGCTTTTTTATAAGCTGATACAGCCTCATCAATCATATGTGCTGCCATGTAACATTCTCCGAGATATAAGTACGCTGTACCTGACTTTGGTCTGAGCTGTACCGCTTTTTCAAGAAAGAGCTTTCCTTTTTTCAGTTCACCTTTATCAAAAAAAAGTTTTCCGGCATGAAATGCTACTTCAAAAACATCATCTCCTGTGCTATCCGCTTTTAACAACCATTCAAGAGCCTTATCATTATTGTTTATCAATATGTTTATAAGTCCCGCATTATATAGAGACATGACCTCTGTTGCGTCAAGCCTCACAGCCTCCTCAAAATGTTCTATAGCCTTTTCATAAGCGCCCAGAACACCATAGCAAACGCCAATACTGTTATGAATATTTAGATTTGAAGCATCAAGTAGAAGGGCTAACTTGAATTCTTCTATAGCCCCATTAATATCCCCTTCCTGGTACAGCCGGTCTCCACTGATATTTAAGCTTACAGCATCAAACGAAACAGAGTTGCCTGGGCCAATAAGTTCAGCATGTTTGAGAGCTTTATGCGCATTTTCAAGGATACTTGCTTTTTCATAATTTAGCGTGGGGTATGATGCAATTCCTATGGAAACTGTTTCTTTCCTGAGGGTTGCAAGTTTTTCTCTGGACTTACCCGCAACTTCCAGGCATGTGGTTCCGCTTTTTTCAGGGAAAATACATTCCAGCATATTGCCGTCTATCGGACTCCAGATTCCGTTTTTGCTTTTACATTCCGCGTCAATTATTTTCGCTGCATCAATCAGAGTATCTGTTGCATGCTCGTTCTCTGTGTCATCCTTATTATAACTGAAATCGTCAATCTGAATAACCATTGCTCCAAATTGTGATAAAGAATCAAATCTGTCCATGGCGCAATCGACAAATGGTTTGTCAAATAGAATCTCCGGAAATTCTTTTTTAAATTTATTCAGACCAGGACATACGCTGTCTGTCTTTTTGCCGTGTTGTTTTGAGTCTGTCCTGGAAAACAGAAACTCACGGGTTGAACAGCGGTTTTGAAATAATTCCCGATGGCTATGTGTCACAATCAGTTCCTTGAAATATTCGGATTAAACCTAAATTGAGCAATTTTTCAGCATGTTTTTGCAAGCTGTTACAATAATCTGGAGTTCGTCGTCCTGTATTGTTCTGAGATCCATAATAAATAAATTCTCTTCTATCCTTCCAATAACAGGGGGCGTATTCCTGCGCATGCATTCTTTGATTGCATCAGCAGATATCCCTTTCACCTTTATTCCGAGACATTTACTTGGAAGGTCAAGAAGCGGAAGAGAACCTCCTCCGGCCCGTGATGAACAATCAATAAGCTTGATCTCCAAACGGAAATTGCTGATATTTTCCAGCATACCGCAAAGTTGGACAGCTTTTTTCTTAATAGCATTATATGAAAGAGTTAACATTCGCAATGTTGGAATGGCTTTTATTGCCTTTTCCGGCTCTCTGTATAAACTGAGCGTACTTTCTAACGCCGCAAGAGTAAGTTTGTCAATGCGAAGCGCCCTGGTAAGAGGGTTTTGTTTTATCTTGTCGATAATATCCTTTTTCCCAAGAATAATGCCGGCCTGCGGCCCACCAAGAAGCTTGTCCCCGCTAAAAGTAATGATGTCGGCCCCTGTTGCTACAGATTCCTGAACAGTAGGCTCCTTTAACATTCCGTATTTTGAAAAGTCGATAAATGTTCCGCTGCCAAGATCTTCCATTACCGGA
>JAFCZU010000373.1 GCA_019314185.1 Deltaproteobacteria bacterium
GCTCTTGCTCAATGATATATTTCAAAAATCGGACATGGGAAAAGCTGCTCTTTTGAGCAATAGAAATATAATGATCCCAGTTGGCAAGCAAGCCTCTCATGCCAATGTATTTAAGCATTTCGGCAAATTCTTCATCCACTGTCAATCCTTGTCATCTTTCCCATAAACGGATAAATCCACTTCATCGGTAAACCGGCCTTCAAGATATGCCGGCCTGTTTGTAAAGTCATGATTCACTTCAGGTAAGGGCAGCTCATAGTTCGAGTCTCTCATGAGCAGTCTGATAATATTCTCGATGGTGTCCATATTGATCACCCTGTATTTCAATGCCCGCTCGATGGCTTTGACAAACAGAGGCAAGGCCGTTTTTTTATGCAGGCTGTACAACTGACGGACAAACCTGTGTCTTGATTTGCCCTTCATGGTAAGGACAAAATCCAGATAGGCATCTACTTCAGGTGCTGCAGACCTTAAAATTTTTTCCTCTCCCGCAGTGGGTTTTTTCCGATTCTTTGGTTGGTATCTTGACTTTGGTTCTCCCTCCGGACTGAATTTTTCGTTCTTAACGCCATCCGGAGGTAATTCATATTCCGCCAACTTCTTTCTTTTATGATAGATATCCACATGGTCGCAAAACTGCAACACCTTTACATCAAAACGTGATGTCCCTGGCACCCAATAAAAATTCCCGTCAATGGATGCATATCCGTACTGATCAGTGCCCCTTCCATAGGCAAGATAAGGGGAAGTGACATATGGAGGCAATTTCCTGAGAAAAGATTGTTCAAACTCAAACGCCTTTGCCGGGATTAGTTTGGTTTTACTCTTCGGTTTGTTGACCATTCTGATCGTTGCCCAATCAAAAGCCTGCCTGTTCATGTCTTCCAGGTTTTCAAAGGTGCGGCCTGGGAAAAAATTGGTCTCTACTGTATAAAAACTGCGCTCATTGCCCGCTTTTCTGTTGGCGTGATTTATTTCATGACAGATGAATTTAAATCCATATTGTTTGGCAAACTGTTTCATCTCGGGTGTGATGACGGCATCCCTGCCGGTTCCCCGAAGACGTGCCAGGTTGGTATTGTCAATGATGCAATCAGGGGCGGCATACCCCCAGAAAGTCAATGCTTCATGAATAAAACATTTCATGGCAAAACGGTTAAAAGAACGGTAAAACTTTAAATATCGAAGCTTTGAATATCTCATATAAATAACGCTGCCGATGACCTTGACCCGGGTTGTTCCAAATTTTACAGTATAGGGACTTGTGTCATGCTGCATTTCAGCCCCTGGAACGTCAGGCTTTTGATCACAGCGTTGATTTTTCGATTGTCCCAGGCCAAGTTCACGTATATTTCTTGTCAAAGTAGAATACCCGATTTTTATTTCTTCCTCCTCTTCAAGCATCTCATGCATTCTCTGAGCGTAACCTTCACATCTTATGTGAAGCCGTCGAAGAAGTTCAGGATCAATATGTATTTTGTCTTTTCTCGCAAGTTCCGGCATTTCACCTTTCTGAGCAATAATAGCGCTGACGGTATTGGTGCTCACATGAAGCTTGCCGGAGATCTCACGTACTCCCATCCCTTCATTAAAGAGAAGAAAAATTGCTTTACGCTTGTTCGCATCTTTCATGAAATGCCCTTATTGATTTGGAAAATCTGTCCATGAATCTTATGATCCCTTTGGTAAGAAGAGCTGCCTGTGCATGAAAACCATCAGTGCCCAGTCTGTCATCCCTGACTCTATAGGTGATCCGCTGCATATAGCTCTGAATCAACTCCAGCTCTCTGAGCAGGCTCTGCTCTGCTTTTGTACACTCTGTTGTTTCTGCAGCCGATCCTTTTAACCGGTTCAAGCCCCAGGTGATGTTGCCTTTTTTGATCTGTTGCCGGAAGTCATCAGAACCCTTGAAAAAGCCGTAGGCAAGCAGTTCAATGTCACGGATGCTTAATCCCTTGCCGGAGACGGCTTTGACAAACGCGTCAATTTCCTGTTTTGATGTGGAGTTCATACGTATGAACTGACGCAGGGTGTACATAAATGAGTACACAGGAAAATCTCCTTCAAAGATCCGTTTCATCACATATTCGCTCATCTCTTTAAGGATATCTGCTCTCATGCTTACCCATGATTTGCTTTTTTCAAGAAGACCGGCGATATCAGCATTGCACATGCCATGAACATTTTGCAGCTCATCAATCAGTTTTGCCTGTTCCAAAATATTGAGGGTTTTGGAGTTTGAAATTCTGATAAGTTTGATAATGCCAAGAGGTTCATCGCTTCCAAAGGAGCGGTAGGGCACGATACTGATGTTGAGCTTTTTTGCACACCGGTATCTTTTAAATCCATTGAGAAGGATCCTGATTCCATCCCCAAGGTCAACCCCCTGAAGGGGGTCACGAACACCATGTTCTATGATGGATGCCAGCAATGCTTTCTCAGCTATCCTGGACTTCAACCGATAATTTTCATAACGCAGGTCCAAACTTGAAATCTCTATCTGCTCAATCATGATTTTCCTCTTAATCATCAAAGGATTATTGGACTCTGCGTTGAAACATAGCAGATTGCCTAAAGAGCTGGCTATTAAAGCTGTGTGGAGAGCATAAAAAATGTCAGGAAGGCTGGTGTAGGCACAAAATGTCACGGAATTAAGAAGGATTTATGGGGAATGCCGAACAATAAAAGAAAAAAATGAAACCTGTGGGCATCTTATGCATACCTCACCGGTCAGGAATCTGCGCTGCTAAGTTCTATGCTGAGATGCCCTGCCAAACAAAAAAAGAGCAAGTTGGTCTGTCCCACCGGATTGTTGATAAAAATCCCAGGCAAATGCATCAGGACCTCGAATGGGATTGTTCGTGTTCCCGGATTTATATTCCCTGAGTAACTCTAAAAACAACAGTAACCCTGTTTCATCTGCTATTATTTTTTCATATTGGGATTTGCATAATATGTTGATATCGGTTGATAGAAAAAGCTTAAATGCCGCCCGGATCAATCGCTCCCATGACATCAAAGTACTGATATTGATGAATTCTGCAATATCACCAAGGCTGTTCAGTTCTTCCTCTATGGCATCCAGAGCTCCGGTGAAGCTCAAGTGTCTGCCAAGCCTTATCCAAACTGCCAGAACCATGAATTTGAGTGTTAATTGCCGAAAGGGAACAAGCTCAATGGGCAATAGAGAAAAGGTAACGTGATCACATTCTCTCTTATCCCCCTTGCCTTGGCACAGGAAGCGCATGACAGGAAAACCAGGCACTGAAAAGCCTGTCAGAGGGCAGGTTGCTGTTCGTGTGTAGTGTCCGTGATAGCCGGCGCAATTAGCAGCACCACAAATGAGGCATTTATCTGAAAAATCCGGAATTGTCCATTCTCCAAATTTTTCATAATACTCTTGTAAACTGACCTTTATATGATATGGTTTTTGAATAGGGGATTTCTTTTGGGTTTCTTTTGTTAAAGAACGGTATAAACCAAACGTTATTCCCCATATCTTATTTTTACAATCTTTATCTGGAAGTATCACATGCCAGTGTTAATATTTTTTCTTTCCAAGTAGATGATCTTATTCCGTGAAATGAATATATCAGGGTGATGGTTGACCCACGAATGTAGATAGTGCGGTGTCTCAATTTATCTGAGCACAGGCGTCTCAGTTTATCTGAGCGCTATAG
>JAFCZU010000374.1 GCA_019314185.1 Deltaproteobacteria bacterium
CACTTTATAAAATTATGACTCTTCGAATATATAATACATTAAACAGAAAAAAAGAAATTTTCAAACCTGTAAAACAGGGCAAGGTAGGCATGTATGTGTGCGGGCCTACTGTTTATGATTCCTGTCATATAGGGCATGCAAGGTCGGTTATTACATTTGATGTCATATCCCGGTATTTAAAAGCAAAGGGCTATGATGTGACGCATGTAAGAAATTTTACCGACATTGATGATAAAATAATAAACAGAGCTAATGAGATGGGTATAGACACCCGTGTGCTTACCGATAAATATATAAAGGAATTTTATGAAGATATGGATGCCCTGAATGTTAAAAGGGCTACAATCGAACCAAGAGCAACAGATCATATTGATCAGATAATTAAAATTATCGAGAGATTAATCGAAAAGGGGATTGCGTATCAGATAGATGGTGATGTTTATTATGCTGTCGAATTGTTTAAGGACTATGGAAAACTTTCCGGCCGGAAACTGAAAGATATGGAGGCCGGCGCCAGGGTCGAAATCGATAAAAGAAAACATAATCCTTTTGATTTTGCCTTGTGGAAATCGTCAAAGCCCGGAGAACCGGTTTGGGACAGTCCGTGGGGCAAGGGCAGGCCAGGATGGCACATTGAATGTTCAGCCATGAGTGTTGAATATTTAGGGGAAACCTTTGATATACATGGAGGAGGAAAAGATCTTATATTTCCGCATCATGAAAATGAGATCGCCCAGTCTGAAGGAGCATTTGAAAAGCCTTTTGTGAACTACTGGATTCACAACGGATTTGTAAATATTAATAAAGAAAAAATGTCAAAATCGCTTGGGAACTTTATAGTGCTAAAGGAAATGATAAAACATTATCACCCTGAAGCGCTGCGGCTTTTTCTTCTTTCCAAACATTATCGCAGCCCTGTTGACTTTACAGACAAGGCAATGAATGAAGCTGTCAGCAGCCTTGATAAAATCTATGCGCTGATTGAGCGTATTGAAAAACAGTTCGAGCCTCTATCAGACAATGATAAAGCAAGGAACGCTACTGTGTTTTGGAAGCAGTTTTGCCTGGCAATGGACGATGATTTCAATACCGCCCTTGGAATAGCCGCACTTTTAGAAACCGTTCGCAGCATGAACCACCTGTTAGATGAAAACAAAAACAGCTTTTCTCAGGACGTTGAAGATAAGGTACGCTCTGGTTTATCAGATATTCTAAAAATGGGCGCAATTTTAGGCATACTTAATGAATCACCTGGAGACTATTTTACAAAAAAAAGATCCACAGATCTTGAAAAAAAATCTATTGATTCTGAAATGATAGACTCAATGATAAACGAGCGGATTGCGGCAAGAAAAGCAAAGGATTGGTCAAAAGCGGATAATATCAGAAAGCAGCTCGAAGATATGGGCATAATTATTGAAGACAGGTCTGAGGGTACTGTTTGGAAGGTAAAGAGTTAAAGTGCCTAAAATGCCTAAAGTATATTAAAGTGCCTAAAGTTGGGGTACGCCTTCGGCGTGCTGATTGATAATCAAAACCACATACGAGCACGAAGAATTTTTTATCTTCGCTCCCTTCATGATCTTCGTGGTGAAATAAATAGAAACAGAAAACCGCATAATGTCGAAGTAAGTACTTCATCATTCGATATTCGTTATTCAGTTTCCTAACACCTAACACCTAACACATTTTGTATTATGCCTTCCTTTAACCTTATATCAGATTTCACCCCAAAGGGTGATCAACCCAATGCTATAGAATTATTAAGCAACTGTATTTTGTCGGGCAACAAACACCAGGTACTTCTCGGTGTTACAGGGTCAGGCAAAACATTTACTGTGGCTAATATTATTAAAAGAATTGAAAAGCCGACCCTTGTTTTAGCTCCAAACAAAACACTCGCTGCCCAGCTTTATAGCGAATTTAAGCAGCTGTTTCCTGAAAATGCCGTTGAATATTTCGTCAGCTATTACGATTATTATCAGCCTGAAGCATATATTCCTTCCAGCGACACATACATTCAGAAAGATTCCTCAATAAATGAAATGATAGACAAGCTGCGTCATTCCGCGACAAAATCGGTGCTTACACGTAGAGATGTTATTGTGGTAGCAAGTGTATCATGTATTTTCGGGCTTGGCTCTCCTGAAGATTATTTCTCCATGCGGGTTTATGTTGAAAATGATATGGAACTTGATCGAAGCAAACTTCTTTCAGATCTTGTTGCAATGCATTACGAACGGAATGATGTCGATTTTCACAGGGGAACATTCAGGGTAAGAGGGGACAGAGTTGAAATATTTCCGGCTTATGAAGATGATAATGCAATTCGAATAGATTTTTTTGGAGATCAGATTGAAGGAATTGCAGAAATTGATTCGCTGAGAGGCAACGTAATTAAACGTTTGCAAAAGATCGCCATATATCCTGCCAGTCATTATGTTACTCAACAGAAAACACTGAAAAGGGCTATTAAAGCAATTATAAATGAACTTAAGAACCGGGTCGATTACTTCAGAAATAAAAATAAGCTGATAGAGGCTCAGCGGATTGAAGAGAGAACTAATTTTGATCTTGAGATGATGATGGAGCTGGGTTACTGCAACGGTATTGAGAACTATTCGCGCCATTTAACCGGAAGAGCTCCTGGAGAACCGCCGCCGACCCTTTTTGATTATTTCCCTGACGACTTACTGGTATGTATTGACGAAAGCCATATTGCCGTGCCCCAAATTCGCGCTATGTACAAGGGGGACAGATCCCGTAAGACAACCCTTGTAGAATATGGTTTCAGACTGCCGTCGGCTATTGATAACCGGCCCCTTAAATTCGAAGAATTCGAATCAAAGGTATCACAGGTTCTCTACCTGTCCGCGACACCTGCTGAATACGAGTTGGACAGAAGCAAAAGCGCTATTGCGGAACAAATAGTAAGACCTACCGGGCTTATAGACCCTCAAATAAATGTCAGAAAAGCCAAAAATCAGGTTGACGACCTTTTTGATGAAATACAAATGCGCTGCAACAAAGATGAAAGAGTCCTGGTAACCACCTTAACAAAGCGTATGGCCGAAGATCTTACGGAATACTATTCTGATCTCGGAATAAGGGCGCGTTATCTTCATGCAGACATAAGCACACTGGAAAGGGTGGATATAATAAATGATCTTAGGGTCGGTAAGTTTGATGTTCTTGTTGGAATAAATCTTCTTCGCGAGGGGCTTGATATACCGGAAGTTTCGCTTGTTGCCATACTTGATGCCGACAAGGAAGGTTTCCTGCGTTCAGCAAGATCGCTTATTCAGATATGCGGCCGTGCTTCGAGAAATGTTCATGGAACGGTAATAATGTATGCCGATAATATAACAAAGTCGATGAAACAGGCAATAGATGAGACAAACCGTCGAAGAAAAATTCAGAAAGCTTATAACAAGAAGAACAATATTACACCAACCACCATTAAGAAAAATATTTCATCAGTCTTTGGCTCATTATATACTCTTGATGATATCCCTACAGACAAGGTTGCGGAAGCTATTGCCGCATATGAATCCCTGGACAATATCGATGATATTATTAAATCTCTAAAAAAAGAAATGGCTCAGGCGGCAAAAGAGCTTGAATTTGAAAAAGCGGGCGCACTTCGTGATCAGATAAAGGAGCTGAAAAAGATAGC
>JAFCZU010000375.1 GCA_019314185.1 Deltaproteobacteria bacterium
CGACGCCTTCAAGACGATCTCTTTCATGGAAAGCTTGGTAATTATTTCAGACACATCTGCATCTTCTACATTAGAAATCAGCCCGACCAGATCCATCTCCATATCAGCCATGTTGTTTTTCGCTATTTCCAGCCGATTCATTCTGACGCCACATTTGGAAATATTTTTCGATATCTGATCGGACGCTGCCTTGAGATCATCCAAACAGGACGCGATGCCGTTCGAATCATCATTCTCCAACGCTGTCTTCAAGTCATTAAGAGCCCCGAACACATCAACACTTCCCTCCCCATTGTCCGTAAAAGCCGCTTCACCGGAAATGGAGTAAGCAAAGGACGTTCCTTCGCCGACATTAACGGACATTTCCTCGCCATTGCCGTTGTAATACCCTGGGACAAAGGCATGGACATAAAAGATGTCACCCGCGGCCAGCTCAGGATCAACCAAACCGGTATCATCAAATGTCAAAACTATGCCGTCACCTATGTCACCAGCAACGGTGTCTACCGAACCGCCATCCGGCAATATAAAGGTTTTTCCTGTTGATTTCCAGCTCACTCCCCCATCATCAGACACATCGTAAGTTGCCTTTCTTGTCCCATCATAATCGGTAATCTTCACCACATAAGTTTTGTTTACACTGCCTGTATATACGCCACTGGCACTGGATGTTACATCGCCGTCAAAAGTATTCCCATCAGCCGCAGCAACCGGTCCTATAGCGGCGGCAGTTCTTGCGGAAGACAAAAAAGGCTCTTCTTCCGTTTTCGCGCCCGAAAAAAGATACTTGCCATCATACTTTGAATTGGCGAGAGAAAGCATTTCATCTATAAGTTGCTGCACAGTTCCTGCTTCCGAACTTCGCGACTCAGCAGACGTCGTCGCTGTTGACTGGGCAACAGCGATTTCCCTCGCCTTTACCAAAAGGTCACCGGCAGCCGACAGTTTTGATTCCGTGATTGTGAGCCGTGATTCACAACCATCCATATTCCGGGTGTACTGCTGAACAGATGCCTTGGATTCTCGTAAGTTCAACACCCTGTTCATGCCGATGGGATCATCCGACGGCCTGTTGATCTCCTTTAATGAAGCAATTTTTTCAGCGAGTTTATTATAACTGTCCTGAGACTTAAACATATTATCGACCATTGTATTAAACTTTATATTTTCCGATATACGCATTACCATAAAACAACCTCTTATCTTAAAAGATGAACGTCGAACATATTAAAAGATGAACGTCCAACATCGAACATCGAACGTCCAACATCGAATGAAATAAAATGTCATCTAATAGTTCAGCTTTTTTAATTAGTGATGAACTCGTAAAAAGTCCTAACTTTTCATTTTGACCACAAAATATAGTGTTGTTAGCTCTTGTCATGCCCAATATATTGTGGCGACAAATTGATTTTTCGACTTTTTACGAGACCATCAATTAGTGGTACACGCTGAATAAGTTTTAACCATCGCTGGGTCTCCCTGAGTTCCTTTTTTCTCATTCAACATTCGACCTGCCCGCAATGCCTTTGGGTAGTCTTGGTAGAATGTCCTCGTGTCTCGGGCCGGTGTCAATGATCATATCACCATCGTTTGTGATGCATGGCAGGCGGGTGTTCGATGTTCATCTTTTCCTTCTTCTACTGCACCAGGTTCATCAGAGTATCCGTCAGTTCCTGCGCGGCGCTGAAAAGTCTGGCAGACGCGTTATAACCGGTCTGATACCTGATAAGATTCATCATTTCTTCATCAATCGACACCCCGGAAATCCCCTCTTTTCTGTTCGTCAACTGAGTCATGAGATTTGTATGATGATCAAAACTCCTGTTCACATACGCAACATCCTGACCAACCTGCGCCACGAGAGACGAATAGTAACTGCTGAAAGTCGATTTGCCGTCGTCCATAGTCAGTTCATCTTTTATAGCATTCATGCTTACGGCATTTTCACCATCGCCATTGACTGTTTCAGATGCCGCTATCTTATTTATATCCGCTATGATATCGGCGCTGACTTTCATATATCTAGCCTCTTCAACTTCTGGATCTATGTCAAAGACAAAAAAAGCTCCACCGAGGTTTTGATTCATATCATACCCTAACATATGCTGATCATTCACCTTTTCAACAATGGCGGCAGCAAGAGCGTCAAGTTTATCCATATAACCAGTTTCATCGGCATTACTAACCGTGGTATCGCGGACCTCCAGAAAAGCGGCCAATTTCCCCTTTTTTATAGAACTGTTGATCACTACATCGGCAGCATCTTTGAAAACAACGTCATAAAAAGAAGGGTCAGAGGTATGCTTCTCTGTCACAACATCAAGTTCCCATGTCTCGCCGCCTTCTACCAGCGGCATACCATTGGACAGAAAAACGCTTATTGAATCCTTTGAGCCCTTGATAGAATGGAAATCAACGATCTCAGCCAGCCCTGATAAAAGGTTTGCCCTTTTGTCTCTGAGACTATTCAGACCGGGCTCATCCGTATCATCAGTTCCGGCCTGCAAAATTCTGGCATTTATATCAGCTATATCTGAAGCATAATCGTTAATCTGGTCCACCATGACCGGTATCCGTGCATTTGCGTCATCTTGCGCGGAAAGAAGTTCATTGCTATATGAACGAAACAGGGAAGTCAGACTCTGGGAAACGGAAACCAGTGTTTGTCTTTCAGCCTGCCCTGAAGGATTCGCGGACAAATCCTCCCATGCACCCCAGAATTTATTCATTAATTCATTAATTCCGCCGCCGTCAGTCTCATTAAAGATCATTTCAATCTTGCCCAGCGCGTCCTTTTTCGCTTCACTGTCCCCCAAATCATTCGCCTGCTCATCGAGCTGAACCCCGAGAAACTGATCATATATCCTTTCTATCCCTGCTATCTCAACACTTTGGACCAAGGTGCTGAATGCCGCTCGCTGCCTCGAATATCCAGTAGTATTTGCATTGGCGATATTGGTTCCAGTAAGATTTATCGCAGTCTGATGACTCAACAGGCTATCTTTTGCGATATTCAATACATCAATACCAGACATTTATCTATCCTTCCCTGCAAACAATCTTTCCATTCAGATTGTTTGCTTTTAATCTTCCCGTATTCATATAGGTTACATCGGGGTAAATAAGCTGCCCGAGAAAATCGATAGATTTTCGCACATAAAAAAGAGAAGAATCGAGCAGCGTTTTATTCTTCTCGTTCAACCCACGAATGTCCATCAAAAGGGATTTGAGTGCTGACCGGCATTCCTCAAGATCTCTTTTCTGTTTGTCATCTCCATAAAGCAGCAGTGTTGAAAGACTTCTATCCTTATTAAGGACTTTTCCGTCAAGATTAAGGACATTGACAATTCTCTCAACTAATTTCGTCCTTGCTTCTTCGACCATCCTGGCCTTTAGGATACAAGTCTCTTTTCTGGAATTGCTCTCATGCAGTTCATCCACAGAAGATCCCACCAAGATTTCTCTCTCATTCAGAAAACATTTGTGAATTTTACTGTAAATATCCACCTCGTTTCTCAGCACTGAAATAAGAGAATCATAAAGAAAATGAAGTTCATTATTCATTGTTTTAAACCAAAACATCCAGAGTTGATTCATTTATCATTTTTTCGGCAATCTTTTCTCCGCTGACATCGTAGCTTCCCGTTTCTATTTGATCCCGCAATTCCCGCACCTTTTCTTCACGAACATCGGGAAGTTTTTCAATAGCCTTTTTTGCCTGCTGAATATCCCTTGCCGCGGAAGACAAACTGACCTTTTCTTCTTGAACTACACTGTCAGAGACCTGCTTTTCAGGTTCGGAATTCACTTTCTTCTCATTTATCTTATAATGCGAAATGAGCTCAGTCAGAGAATTCCCAGTCTCAGTAATTTTCATCTGCAACACCTCCTTTTTATTTTACACCATTTTATAACAATATCGGCAAGTTTACGATAAAACTTTAGCAGCTATTCAGGTTCAAAGATGTTAGATGCCAAGTATTAAGTATCAGGTGTTAAGTAATTGATAAAACCAAGAATCGTTTCAACCTAATCCTTAATCCCTGACCCAAGCTGACGTAAAAGCATTTCCTGAAGACCTATGCCCCCCCCTCTTTTTGCGAGATCTTCCGCTACTTTCTGATCAACCATCGAGGTATAAATTTCCTTGCCGGGAAGCCTGCTGGTTCCGCTCTGCGAAACCGTACTCCGCATAGCCTTAAGCATAAAACTGATAAAGATAGATTCAAAATCAGCACACGCTTTTTTCAGTTTCTCTTCCTTGGTTTCCAGATGCTGACCGTCAGGCTGATTCGTTTTTTCGCGCCCGGCGACAACTCCTGTCAATGATGTGTTTAATCTTATTCCTTCCATCTCACCTCCGACTCATGGTTCACAGCTCACGGTTACTGCTTCTCTAATTTCTGACCTTTAATCCTTTAATCCTTTAATCCTCTAATCCCTTAATCCCTTAATCCCTAATCCTATATTACCTTCAAATCCGCCTGGAGCGCCCCTGCAGATTTAATTGTCTGCAATATGGTTATCAGATCTCCAGGTGTAACACCTGGAGCGCCCCTGCAGATTTAATTGTCTGCAATATGGTTATCAGATCTCCAGGTGTAACACCTATCGCGTTAAGCGCCTTTACAACCTCCTGAATAGTAACTCCCTTTGGCACTACCACGAGACGATTCTTCTCTTCTTCAACGCCAATCGCTGTTTCAGTCGTCACAACGGTCTGTCCTCCCGGAGCGATTAGCGTACCGTCTTCTGCTTCAACAGGAGCGCTGCCGACAGGAGAACCCGGGGCAAATGAAGATGGCTGAGACACCTTCTTTTCTTCCTTTATCTGAATGAACAAATTTCCATGTGCCACAGCAACGGTGGATATCCTGACATTTTCTCCCATAACAATTGTGCCGGTCTTCTCGTCTATAACTACAACTGCCGGAGAATCAACCGTAACATTAAGGTTTTCAACAATTGAAACAAATTTTACCATACTTCCCTTAAAAGACTCTTTTATATTTACAACTACGGTAGATGAATCCACCGGCTTTGCCTCCACACCTGCCATTACACCATTTATAGCCGCAGCAGTTCTTGTTGCAGTTGTAAAATCAGACCTGTAAAGATTTATAGAGAGCGACTTGCTGTTCTCAAAATTATACTTCAGTTCTCTCTCAATAAAAGCGCCGTTTGTAATCCGGCCGACAGTAGGATGATTCTTGGAAGCTTTCGCCCCTCCACCACCAGCGGCAAAACCTCCGATAGATACCGCCCCCTGAGCCACTGCATAGACTCTGCCATCCGCCCCTTTAAGCGGCGTCATAAGAAGAATCCCTCCCCGCAAACTATCTGCATCACCAATAGAAGAGACCGCAATATCTATTCTCGACCCCACCTTGGCGAATGGAGGAAGCTCGGCGCTGATCATGACTGATGCCACATTATCTGAACTAAGGTCCTTTCTGGCCGCTTCCTTCATCCCAAGCCCCTGTCTGCTCAACATATTGGCAAGGGTTTCCTTTGTAAATCCGTTCTCAATATCGTCACCAGTTCCGGCCAGACCGACAACCAGGCCATACCCTATCAGCTGATTGTCCCTGACCCCGCCAATACTGGAAATGTCCTTGATACGAGCAGAGTGCGCATAAGACACAACAATAAAACTAATTGCAAAAGAAATCGCAACGTATGTAAAAATTTTTGCTGCCTTCATAAAATCATCCTCTCAAGATAACCGTTCACAGTTGTCGGTTCACAGTTCACAGTTACTGGTTCTCTGATTTCTGGCATCTGACCACTGATCCCTTAAAATGGCCATGCCCAATCCACAACACGCGTCAACCAGCCTGGTCTCATTTTGTCATTAATCACGCCAGTACCTGTATAAACAATTTTTG
This sequence comes from Deltaproteobacteria bacterium, assembly GCA_019314185.1. The sequence continues at coordinate 5,892 of JAFCZU010000375.1, forward strand.
CATCGGCAATGTACTGTGATGATATAACATTGTCCGAGGTAATATCCTCGGGTCTGATAATACCGGAAACAACAATGTACTGATCTTCGGCATTTATAGCCAACCGCCGTCTCCCCTCTATAGCGAGATTGCCATTGGAGAGCACCCTGACAACCCTCGCTGTTATCTTTGCCTCTAATGTGCCATCACGACTCGTTTTACCCTTGCCTGAAAGACTGTTTTTGGAAGAACCGCCTACCTGAATCGATGGAAGAAGCCCTGCGCTATTTATATCTGCTCCATCTGTAAGATCCTTATTTCTTCTCGCTATCTGTCTATCCACCCCGAGGAGAGAAGATATCCCCGCAAGAGTCTTGGTATCTCTGCTGGTGCTTGTATCAGCAGAATTAGTACCAGAGGAATACTCGTCTATGACTATTGTAATAATATCATCAACATGCCTTGCTTTATTATCGGTAAAAAGTGAATTTTTCGCATTTTCGCCAGGCCAGATAGATCCTGTGGGCGGAAGCGATATTTCCTCCTTTGGAAGCAAAACAGGTTCATCTTTTTTTACCATATTAATACTTGAAGAACATCCGGTAATAACGAACAAAAAAAGGATACCCATCAAGACTATGTTGAGTAATCGAGTAGTCGAGTAGTTGTTATTGTTTGATTTCATGTTAAAACCCCACCTTCACGAGAGAAATACCCGTTACCCTGGCATAAATCATATTTTTAGATGATAAGTTTCTGACCTTTATCAAATCTCCATGCATTCCATCCTGCTCTGACATTCCAATGGTCGTTATTCTCATCGGGCCGTTTTCAAAGATAATTTTTACCGGCTTTCCCCTCTTTACCATCGGTATGCTTCTCACCATATTTCCTGTTATTTCGGCATTTGCTTTAACATTTGTGCGAAGTTTCATACCAACAACAGCATCAGGGTTCGAGATAATATTTGAAGGCAAGCGGTCAAACCACTTTTCAACCAGATTGACATCACCGCGCTCAATCTTAATATTTCTATGAAGAAACTTTGTGCTGACTACAACATCCATTAGCACATCTATTCTGACTCTGACAGTTTTCCCTTTCAGAAATGTACCATTTTCATAGCACCTGACGGTAAAAGAAGAATTTCCGATAAAATCCTCATTTCTTCTGCTCAAAACCCGACAGGTAATTTTTTTTCCTGTTAGTTTCAAATCAGACACCCCGGCAGGAAATTCTACCCGCACAACACTTTTCGGCCAGGACATGTTATTTTCAATATATGTCCTGACATACGCCTTTATTGTTTCGCTTTTTATCACTACAGTGGAAGCCGCGCATACATGACCGCTGAAGAAAAGCAAGGCAACAACACTCATAATTAAATATTTAAGCTGAAAGGGAAAAGCTGAAAGCTCAAAGGAAAAAAAGGATTTGAGTATCGACTCTCCAGTTTTCGCACAAAGTTTACTTGCTTGAATAATAACAGCCACTTAATCGCTCCCTTACCGCTTAAGGCCATTAGCCATCTGCAGCATAGCATCTGCCGTTTGAATGGCCTTTGAATTTATCTCGTATGCTCTCTGGCCCACAATCATCTTGACCATTTCATCCACAACATTTACATTTGACATCTCCAAAAAACGTTGTGAAATGGTGCCGTTCCCATCTTCTCCTGGATTTCCAGCAGTAGCTTCACCGGAGGCATCCGTCCTGTCATAGAGATTTCTACCCAGGCTGGCAAGTCCGGCGGGATTGGTAAACCTGGCAAGCTCTATTCTTCCGGTTGCCAGGGAATTGCCTTGTCCATCGGTTGCCGTCCATGTGCCTCCGCTGTCAACAGTAAAATGCACCATTTCCATAGGCACATCCACTGCGGGCATCAATTTAAGCCCTTCAGAATTACACAAAGAACCATCACTGTCAGTCTTGAAATTGCCTGCCCGTGTGTAAACAGTACGCCCATTATCATCAAGCTGAAAAAAGCCATCCCCTTCAATAGCAAAATCGAATGCATTGTCCGTCTGCATATAATCACCCTGGCCAAACATTTTTTGAACAGCCACAGGTTTTACGCCCATACCGATTTCTATACCCACCGGCAACTGACTCCCGCCGGATGTCTCGGCTCCTGATTTCGAATATACTTGATACATGAGATCCTGAAAATCAGCCCTTGACTTTTTAAATCCCACGGTATTAATATTGGCCAGGTTGTTCGCAACAACGTCCTGACTTATCTGTTGCGCCTCCATGCCGGTTGCGGCCGTCCATAAAGCCTTTATCATGTTGATCCTCCCTT
>JAFCZU010000376.1 GCA_019314185.1 Deltaproteobacteria bacterium
GAGCTTGGTGCTCTTATTGGGATTGGCCGAGGAAATCCGAATGAAGACCCAGATCGATTATCAGCACATCCTGATACCGCTGCCAACCTTATGAAACTTTTACAGAGCGATAAGAAACGAAAAATTATAGCGGCTGAAGCCTCACAAGGACGTGGTCGCGGCGGTTATGCCGGTTGGAACACAGGAAACTTGAATCAGCTTTTCACAGACGAAAATGAAAATGATCCAAATGTCCAATCTATCCAGATTGAAATAAAAATGACAGGGTACAGAAATGATGCACAAGTACCGAATACAGCTATCATCTTTGCCGACGCATTTGAAAAAATGGATAACTTTAAACCAATTAAAGAACATTCATTTTGGCCAGCGCTGGCCAAAAAATGCGAGGTAAAAGAGATCTCCACCGGAGAGATTGATCTGTCTGATGAGAAATTCAAATTTCGCATAGAAGACTACGGGATCAATCAAGAGAAGCTCGATAGACTCATAAAGTCAATTAAAGCCAATGAAATACTAAACAATATTATTGTTAGGAAATCGGGAGACAAAGAAGAATACCAACTGATTTCAGGCTTCCGTAGATTATCTGCTCTTGAAAAGATTTGTGAAGAGCGTGGTGAAGATTTTTCAAATGCGAAAATATGGGCAAAAGTATTTACCAAGCTTTCAGATGAAGAGGCTTACAATATAAGCTTTGCTGAAAATCTTGCCAGAGAGGACTTGAGCATATGGGAAATCGCTAATTCCTGTAAAGCCATCAGTGATGATCTTCAAAAGGCCGGAAAATCGAAATCCGATATTGAAAAGCATCTGGTAGAATTGATGCAAAAAGGCGACAGGACAGTCCGAAGATATTTGCATGTAAGCACGATTCAAAATAAAGAAATCCGAAAGGAAATCCATAACGGTAACCTTGATTTTACCACTGCTGAGCTTTTCGCAAAAAAGGAGTTCGATGAGGAGGATAGAGTTGAATTGCATCAATTCTACAAAAAGCATCCTATGTCATCACGCGAACTTGAGCAGTTTACAAGAAATCTCTTGGCATTGAGGGACTGGGCCGATTTGAAGATAAAAAAAATATTGAGTTTTCCAAGAGCAGCAATATTCCTCAAGATTGATCCTGAACAACTAAAAAATAATGTGGAATATCTAAATAAACAGACAAGCAAGCCTGTTAATCATATTCTTGAGCGTAACATCGGCTTCCTTAAAGATTCGCTTTCCGGCATAGAAGCAAAGTTTGCTAAAAAGCCTTTCTTGAAAAAATTCTCGAAACGGTCAAAAGCTTTGGAGAGCAAGATTGGTAAAGTGTTTGATACCCAAAAGGTTGGGGCTAATTTAAGTATCAAGCCTGCTGGCGATGTTGAAGATGAGATGGTTAAGGTTGTTATTTCAGCTCCTGCAAGCAACATTCAAAAAGCGATCAAGTTGATGGATAAGGAAATTGGAAAAGATTTTGCTGGTTTGGGAGGGTTGTCAGGTCAGCGAGACAAAAAACACGCTTTTACATATGATGGGAAGACAGGAATTGCTGAAAGCAAAGAGTTTAAAAAGAAACTACTTGCTGATCTTTCCTGCAATATCGGCTGTATCTGTGAGTTTGGCTGTACTTTTTGTTATGTTCCAACAATTACTACAAAACTGAAGTATGTTCAGGCTGTTTTAAAAGAAGACTATAAGATTGATGAAATTAGCCTGTACCGTAGTAAAGATAATGTATTGAATACTGTTAACCGTGATTTGATAAAAATACAGCCAGGAGATAATCGTGAAGTTATTTTCTGTACTACCTGTGATCCTTGTGCAACTGAAGAGCATGCAGATATCACAACATCAGCAATTAAACTCATCATGGAATCATCTGATTTACAGGTAAGAGTCCTTTCGAAAAGCGTGTTGATTATGGATATCGCCTCAGAATTGGAAGGTTTTAGAGACCGCATAACTTATAGTCTGTCCACTGGAACCATCCGCCCTGAGATTTCTGCCTGTATAGAAGGAAACGCTTCTCCAATTGAAGAAAGAATTAAAACCCTTAACCAACTGCAGGCTGATGGTTTCAGGACTTATGGAATGTTATGCCCTATACTACCATCTGAAATGGATAAATTAGACATTTTAATTGATAAAATAAATCCGAAAGTTTGTGAACATGTCTGGGCAGAAGCGATCAATGTCCGTGGCAAATCTTTGGTTGAAACTCGGGAGCAGCTAATAGAATGCGGCCTAACCGAAGATGCTGAAGCAATAGGTGATGTTATGGGGAACAAAGAAAGCTGGCGAAATTATAGCAAGGAGCTGTTTTTAAATCTTCAGGCCAAAATGAAAAAGCGGGAACTGCTTCATAAGTTCAGATTTCTTCAATATGTAAAGAAAGAGCCCACTGAGTTTAAAAAGTTTTTTGGAAATCAAGAAGGCGCTGTCTGCCTTTAGGATGTGGTTTGTTAGATCTAATCTGCTCATCAACTATCCAGGAAGGAAACTATATGGAAATTGGTGACAAAATAAAAACGATTTACGGAAATGTTGAAACGGTAACGAACGTTGAAGAGGCGCGGTTAACAACATTCGAATCGTTTTGTAAAAATTCCTGATATCATCCTATGAAAACATGTTCGCAATTACAAAAAGCTTCTAAAATCAGTAGAGCGTGCAAAACTAAAGGGAAAAGGAGGAAACGGCAATGAATAAAACATCAAAAATTTATACCAAAGCAGTTAATGCGGCTCAGCAGGGAAAATATCCGAAGGCTATCAAATACTACTTAAAGGTGCTGAGTGTAGCCCCTCATCTTGTAGATGTAAGAAGAGACCTTGCAAATGCTTATCTTCAATCGGGGAATTCAGATAAGGCACAAAAATATCTAAAGGAATGTATTCAAATAGATGCAAATGATGCCTGGTCATATGTCCTGCTTGGAATCATTTATACAAAATACCACCCTAACCTTGATGTTGCCGAACTCTATTATCAGAAGGGGCTCTCTATACAACCGGATGATAATTTCCTCCTTAACAATTATGCAGCCTTGAAAATGGAAAAAAAACAATTTAAAGAAGCTCAGGATATGTTTGAAAAAGCCCTTGCAATTGACCCATCCTGTCCCAATACATATCATGAACTCTCCCTGTTATATCGGTCTGTAGGTAATGACGAGCAAGCAATAGAACTGCTTAATAGATTATTTGATCAACCAAAATCTGATGATATTAGGAGCGTGCAGGTTTATCAACAGGCATGGAATTTGTTTTTAGAGATCAATAAAAATATTGCAGAAAAATCCTTCGACAAACTTATGGCATACATTTTGGACTATAAAAAAGAAGCTGAAGAAAGAACCGGTTTTCCCATACAGATTCTTGAAGACAATTCACTCCAAAATAAATCCGTGACAGTCCAGACAGCTTGGATGCACAAACGGAAAGAACATCTTGTCAAATATCGTAAAAATTCGCCTGCTGTTATCCCACATCTTATTGCCTACGGAATTGAGCAGATTTTGCTTGAAGACGCAGCCAGAAAGAAAGGATGCAACCGCCGTTGTTTTATGAGTGCCAAGTCAAGAGAATATGCCATACGTTCAATCAGCGATCATATTCATAAATTACAAAAACAAGGTTACGTGGTGGATGAAATAATAAACAATCTCTTAGGGCGGCTT
>JAFCZU010000377.1 GCA_019314185.1 Deltaproteobacteria bacterium
CCATACACCACCGCTGTTTTATTTCTACTGGTGTATGAATTTTATATATTCATCAAGTATAACTGCTTGAAATAATTGAGTTGAAATATCATATTATTTTGAATGACATTGTCATAAACCTGCGGGGTGGAAAAATTGTGCAGATAGAGATTGACCAGAGAAAGCCGCACCATGTCCGGTGAAATGTCGTAGCCTACAATGTTTCGGCCCAGCCGTTTGCGGTTGTCTGGGGTGAGTTTGTCGCCTTTGAATTTACCGTTTTTCTGTATCTCCACCGTAGAAATGTCGGCGCTTTCCGTTTCCGCGAAGGTTGGAATATATTCATCGGCTTTAAAGTTGGAAGAGTTTTCACGCCAAATATGCTTGTATGAGGAAATCAAAAATCCGGCTGTGCCACAGGCAGGGTCAAGAATCCTGTTGGTCTTTTGTGGGTTCACTACCTCAACAATAAAGTCAATGATATGGCGGGGAGTGCGAAACTGTCCGGCGTCGCCCTGAGAGCCGAGAATTGAAAGCAGGTATTCAAAGGCATTGCCCAGGTTTTCGCTGTTGCTATAACTGAACCCGTTAATTTCTTTTAAAAAAAGATTGAGTGTTTCAGGGTCACGGTAGGGCAGATAAGCGTCCTTGAAAATGGTGCGGAAAAGTTCTGGTATCTGTTTTGATTTGGCAAAAGATGACAGGGCGCGGGTATAGATGTCCCACCGTTCCAAACCGGAAAGTTCCCGGCTCATCAAACGGCCCCATGAAAATTCTTTCAGATCGCCAGTGAGGAATTGCGCCTTGCCACCAAGCTCTTCATTTTCTCTGTCCATGTCATCCATGAATTTGTAAATCAGAGCATTGGTGATCTGTTCAACCTGTGCCTTGGGATCTGGCACTTTCCCAACCAGAATCTGCCGGGCTGAATTAATTCTCTGTTTGGTTTCCTTATCTAAGATGTATATCCTTCTTCTTATCTCAAGCGGCGTAAGTATTAAAAGGGATATAGTCCTTTGCGTATTCCGGGACAATATCACGCCAGCCGTTCAAAGCCCTGAATTCGTCTTTGGTAAAAGCCGGATAGAAATCCAACTCGCCATAATGTTTGTTATTGATGATCTGCCGGAATTGTTCATCACTGACATACGCTTTCAAGTAATTCTTGATATAGGGCACATATTTGCTTTCCGGCTTGTGAATTGAGATAAATTTTTCGCATTCTTCTTCCAGTTTTTCATCTTTGGTTTTGAATCCGGCAATAAAACCGAAAACTCGTTCCAAAAATTCACGCCATGTCAGTCTGCGGTCAAGATTTTCACTTTTTCTTATCTTTTCAAGATTCAGATAAAGTTCCGGTTTGTTTTCGTATTTTTCCCTGAGAATGGAAATTGCTCTATCCCATTGTTCATTTTCAACGGCCTGCTTGACTTCCTCATCCTGCTGAATCGTTTCCTGCGCTTTTTCAAAAAATTCGCGGTCTATCCGCATTCCCTCAAGCCCGATCGGGGTTTCAGTCAGAGTTTTAACCTTGTCCGGGTCGAAAACCTCTATTTCGTCAACATCAATTCCTCCACCGCCTTCACCTTTCCCGTTTTGTAGGACTGGAAGTTGGAGAACTTCATCGTAATTGAACTTTTGGGGTTGGTTCTAACTTCGGCCACCTTACTTCGTGACTTGACTCAACATCCAAATAAATGCTATTAATTCGCTTGGTTGAGTTTTCTTGAACTGGTATTGTAAAATTAGTGTCAAAATATTCACAGTTGGCAAAAAAATCGAAAAACTTGAAATTTATTTTCTCGTGCTTGTGAATGATGTCATATTCGTCAGTGTATTCAAAGGTAAACTTCCGTGTTCCTCGGCCTTTGATCTGGATAAAGTCTGTTGGAGAAAATACCGGACGTATCAGGGCAAGGTTTAAAATATCCTGACAATCGTAGCCAGTAGTCATCATGCCAACGGTTACACAAACCCGTGTTTTACTTGATTTGTAGTTTTCCAGAAAACGGGTATGACCATTTAAGTTGTTGTTGGCAAAATTGATAGTAAACCGCTGCGCGTCCGTTATTCTTGATGTCAATTGAACTGCAAAGTCAGAATTGTATTTATCCGGCCACAACTGGAAAGCCATCTGGTTGAGTATTTGCGTTATTTTCGCAGCGTGGTTCTGGCTGACACAAAAAACAATACTTTTACCAATTTCACCACTGACAGGGTCTTTCAAAGCGTTTTCCAGAAATGTGCGGCAAAAAACGGTATTTGTTTTTTCAGAGTAAAACTTTTTTTCAAAATCCCGTCCGAAAAAAGTTTCTTCCACTTCCTTTCCATCTTCATCTGTTATGGTGACGGCATATCCCTTATCCGATAAAAGCTGGGTTGTTATTTCTGTTCTGGCATCGGCAACAACCGGGTTTATCAGATATTTACCCCGCACACCGTCAAGCAGGCTGTATCTGAAAGTAGGCTCGCCACTCTCACAGCCGAATGTACTGTAAGTATCAAGAAGCTGTCTTCTCTCCCAAGCGCGCGGGTCTTTTGAGGGGAGTTCTTCAGGGTCGATATTTTTCAAATAGTTTTTTGGTGTAGCGGTAAGACCGAGTTTGTAGCCGATAAAATACTCGAAAACAGCGCGGGAGTTGCCGCCTATTGAACGATGGGATTCGTCAGAGATAAGTAGGTCAAAGTCAGTTGGGGAGAAAAGTTTTTTGTATTTGTTCTGTGAGGAAAGGCTTTGCACGGTGGAAATGACAATTTCCGCCTTTTTCCAATCATCACGATTTTTTTGTATATGACTGTGGTGTAATCATTTTTCAGGTAACGAACAAAATTTTTATATGCCTGATCTTCGAGTTCCAGCCTATCAACAAGAAATAGTATCCGCTTTGCATTCCCGGTTCTTAGAAACAACTTGATGGCGGCGGCGGAAATAAGGGTTTTCCCTGTTCCTGTGGCCATTTCAAAAAGAAACCTGTCTTTATCTTCCCTTGCCCATGCCTGTAAAGCGTGTATTGCCTTGATCTGGCAAGGCCATAAGATTCGTAAACCTTCATCAAAAAGATATTTGTCTCGTGTTTCTTCATCCTGGTATCTTGGGTCATCCTTGAAATCCGGTTTTTGAGTAATAGCGATGTAATCATCTGAAACGATTTCATCAGCAAAGCGTTTGTTGTCGGGGGTAAAGGAAATCCGATGCCCTAAAGACTCCTGAGTCGGAAATTCGGTAATAATTTCGGGATTGCCACGCTCCAGGTCCAAGAAGTAATGCAGATTGCCGTTTGACAGGATGACAAACCTGACATTCAAGCTTCTTGCGTATGTCCTGGCCTGTTCCTTGCCGTCAAGGGGGTTCTTTTCTTCTTTTTTGGCTTCAAGAACAACAAGAGGAAAACCTCTTTCGTTCAGAAGCAGAAAATCAACAAATCCATTTTTTGAGGACTCAAAATCTTCACCAAACGCATCAACATCTTTTTCTTTAATTTTGATATTTGGCTCAAGCTGGATATTGGCAGGGCCGCTTTCATTATCGAAAAAACGCCACCCTGCTTCTTCAAGCAGTTTGTTAATTCTGATTCTGGCTTTTGCTTCTTTTTCTGCCATTAAGTTTCTTATCCTTTTGGATTTGGCACGGTGGTTGGTGTAGCGTTATAACAAGTAATTATATGATTTTCCGTTTAAATACCACACTTAAAAATGTTTCCAACAAAAATGTAATTTTTGTATACTTTATCTAATCGTTTGGCACTCACCAAATATAGACGGATACGGATAAACACAATGAAAAAGATTCCTGCTGCCCTGAATGTGCAGTTCAACGCTTTATTGGTCAAAAACAAAATACCCGCAGAGCCGCGTGAAAATCTTCTGTTTTGAAATAATCTAACTTCATCTTCAACCCTCAAGTTTTTTTAATGATTTGTTTTCAAGCATTATTTTCATCTGCCGGATAGCAATCTGATTTAATCTTTTCAATCGTGTATCTGCATCAAGTCCTTCTTTGATAAATTCCGAATTGAAGCTCTCCAGATTGGATAAAACCACCAACTGCTCAATGGTTGCGGTATCACGGATATTGCCTTTTTCATCCGGTTGTTCTTTACGCCAGGATGAAGCTGTTTTATTAAAAAGGGCAAGGTTTAACAAATCCGCTTCGTCCGCGTAAACAAAGCGTTGCTTTGACTTGGATAAATCATCAGGAATAAGATGTTCTTTGACAGCGTTGGTGTGTACCAGATAATTCACTTTGGCAAGTGTCATGGAAACATCCCATTCAAGCTGCTGCCTCCGTGTTTCATCAGATTTCAGTCGTTGGAATTCTTTAATGAGATACAGTTTGAAAACCGGATTGATGGCTGAACAAAACTCAAAGGCAATATCTTTATGGGCATATGTTCCGCCGTATTTGCCGGAACGAACATACATGCCGATGGCGCAGGTCTTTTTTATCCACTGTCCCGGACTCAAAACAAAACTTGGCAGTCCTGCTTGCATTTTAAAGTGGTCGAATTCGACCACTTTAAAATCTGAATTGTACATTTGCTCCCATGTGCCTAAAAACTCCAGAGTCGAGCGGTTTCTTATCCAGTTTTTGATAATATCAGCGGCGCGGGAATCGCCCTTTTTTGCTTTCGCGATATCAGTGAGACAGATATAATCTTCATCATGTATTATTGTGAGTGAAATAGAGATATTTTTTACATTAATTATTTGCGTTTTAGGTCCCATAATATCGATCCTCCGGTCAACTCACCAAAAACCAGGTAATTAAATCAAAATTATCAAGTTGATACTTTCATTGGTTTTAATATTTTGCTTTAACCTGGTTAAACTGCCCTTGTCGCCCCTTTTTATTTTTACCAGTATATCCCTGGCTTCTTTGCCCATTACTTTTTTTCGGTTCCATCGGACTGCTTTTCTATTTACACAGCCTGATTGTTGAGCCATCCCTGCACAGCATTTACCAACTCTTTAATTGCGTTTTCATTCCCTCTGTCAATAGCATCAGGAACGAACCTGTTTTTATCTTTATGCACTCTCAGGGTATCCAGTATTTTTTTTGATTTAACAATACCGCCTTGCCCTGCATATTAATATATATCAAATCAAACAGTTGATAGTCATAATCCGGCTTTTATTTGGCGCTGTGCCTATCTCTATCAGAGAGGTGTTGATCCGCTTGCTCGCCGACAATCAATGCACGATATCTCTATAACCATATGCGGAGTCGTAGATTACACCGTTCTTATCAATATAGAAAGATGTGTTGATGATACGCACATGTTGTTCCGGGGGATAA
>JAFCZU010000378.1 GCA_019314185.1 Deltaproteobacteria bacterium
TGAGAAAGTAGAGATTTCATTTTCAAGAGATCTTTTGCTGATTAATACTCCCGCTGTTAATTATTTCAAATTCCCATCAATTCTAACCACCTCAAGATCATCAACCCTCAAAAATGCAGCATCCAGCCTTGCCGGGATGGAGGTGTTTTTGCAGGCTCAGTACGGCTGGAATGAACCATTTGTGCTGGAGCCTCATTTCAGGCCAATAAAAGCCCAACAGGATATTTACCCGGATATCAGATGCCGTATCGGATTTCAGATTGTCAAAAACGAGAACAAGAAACTTCTTGATTATTCAGAAATAATGACACGGCTTGAATCAGGCGAAAAAAACAAGTTTGTCAATTTTATTTCGGATTATATTGACGGAAATGTGGAAAACACCCAGAACGTGATTGACAGGGAATTTACCGAAAAATACCCGCTTAAAAGCGCCGGCAGATACATTTCTGATAATCCTTTAAATCTGAATAATTCTCAAAAGAGGATCCTCCTTGCGCTCAATAAGCCAAAGAATAAGATTATTGTTGTTGATGGGCCGCCCGGAACCGGCAAATCCCACACGATTGCAGCAATAACTTACTGGGCTAATCAGGAGGGAAAATCCGTTGTCATCACATCCCACAAAAAGCAGGCCCTTGACGTGATAGACAGGATGCTTACAGACAAATTTCGCAACTTGCATCCCAATACGAAACCATCAATCATCAGGCTTTCTAAAAATGGCAAATCGATAAATGCATTTGAGAACTCTCTTCAAAATGCAGTCATAAATGCTGCGGGTAGCCGCGCCAACAACTACAACAAGCAGGCTGTTGAAAAGGATGAAAAAGAGTTAAAAAGCTCTGTTGTCGAAAAAATTGAAAAACAGATTTCTTCATCCGCTGAATACAGGGAAAAGATTCACGATCTGTTTGAGTTTGAGCAGATACAGAGCAGACTTGTTGGTTCCAGCGGATTTTCAGATGACGATTTTGCTCTTCCCAAAGGCGATGCTTCGGCTGCGATTGATTTTGAAAAGATACAAAAATTTGTCGAAGATCCGATTGTTGACAATTTTAACGATATCAATCTGACAGCATTTCAGTTTCTTTTAAAACGCCGGAAAAATATTCCGAAATTTCTTCATGCCTGCGAAGAAATCAATCTTCATTCCAGTGAGGAGCTTGATTTTGAGACAGCTCTCAGTGAAGTTCCGAAATCTTTTATCGATCTAATAGAAACGTCCATAAAATCCTTTAAAAAGGATATACCAATTTCGGCGCTTCAGTCGGGCGATATCCCAGGTGCATTTTTCAAAAAGCTGTTCGGAAAGGCTCCTGACAAGAATGTTCTGGAGCAACTGATCAAGACCTTAAAGAGCTTGAAACACGCAAATATTATTGAAGAAATCGTGCGCTTGAAAAATATACCGGCAAACGAACTCACTTTGGATATGGCTTCTGAAGGAATTTCAGCGCTTCAAACAGCCATTTCTATAAAGAAGTACCGTGATATTGTTGACGAATATTGCGAAGTGGCTGGAAACAAAGAAAAGAGCATTTCCGAAGTCTATGATACCCTTGATGGAGTAAAAGATGCTCTTCAAAAGGTGGATTCGGAGCTTTTTAACTCAATTGAGACGCTTTTTAAGCATTATGGAACAATACTTGCCGGGCTCAAAATTTCAAGCGAAAAATTAAGCGGTCTATCACGTCTCAACAATCTTACAGGCACTGAAACTGATATCTGGAAATGGATTCAACTCCACTATACGCTTTCACAAAAAACGGCTGTTGATTCAGTTAACAGGGATGACCTCGATGTATTTAATATGCTAAAGCAGAAACAGGTTGAACATAAAAACGACCTTCGGATGAAAAATCTAAACAACTGCCTGGGGGATGTCGCCAGAATCAAGATTTCTTTTGACGGCGGAAAAAGGCTGACAAGCCCGCAGGCCAAGGTTCTTCTGGAAAACGTATCTGGAATTATTGCCGAACCCGACATGATATCGAAACACTTCCCGATGGATGAAGACCTGATTGATCTTCTTGTTATTGACGAGGCGTCCCAGGTCTCTATTGCCGAGTCAATCTCCCTTATCCTGCGTGCAAAGCAGGTCGTTGTCTTTGGTGATGAATACCAGTACGGCGCTGTTGGCGCAATTAACGTGAGCTCAAAATATTCCGCCGCATATTTCAGGGATATAATAAATGCGTATCAGGGCGATTACAACGCTTCTGCAACAGATCAGGAGGTAAATGAGCTGATTGAAGAGGTTTCCAGGGATATAGATGAGGATGAGCAGGAAGCTGAACAGGCATTACGTCCGCAGGAAGATAATGCAGGCGCAGTCTTGTGGCTCAAAACTTTCAATATCCGCACATCAACACTGAGTTTTGCCAGAGCCATCGCAAATTATACCACTTCTCTTCGTGAGCATTACCGGAGCTTTCCTGAACTTATTGATTATTCAAATGAATTCTTCTACAAGCCCGCCATGCTGGATCTCAATGTCAACCGCATCCGCACCAAACCGATAGGCGAGGTCCTGCAGTTTATTCCGGTGGAGACCAGAGGCAATTCGGGCAGCAATGTGAACCTCGATGAAATCGATGCCATTATCGATGATTTAACGTCGCGGATTAAAAACGGCTTTAAGGGGAGTGTCGGCATTATTACATCTTTCAAAGATCAGCAGGCAAGAATGGAGCAGGCATTGAACGAAAAGCTCAATATGCCGGAACTGAAAAAGAATCATGACATGGCAGTGTGGTTTGTGGCCGACGTCCAGGGCGAAGAGCGCGATATTGTTTACTACTCCCTTGTTGAAGACAGCAAGTATGGCAATGCTGATTTGCGGAGCATCTATCCGGTCATAGATGGCACTGCAGATACAATCAGAAGCCTGAAAATGCAGCGTCTTAATGTTGGTTTCAGCCGTGCCAAAGACACAATGGTTTTTGTGCACAGCATGTCTATCAACGAATACAGCAAAACCAGACTTGGCAATGCCTTAAAGCATTATGACAAACTCCTTAACGAAAACAAAAAGAATGATTTTTTTATCGAAGACACATCAATTTTTGAATCACCACCAGAAAAAGACCTATATAAACTTCTGATAAGCACGAACTTTGTGAAAGCACACAGAGAGCATGTGAAAATCATTCCCCAGTTCAAGATAGGCGAATATATCAGAGCAGAATATGCAAAGCAGATACCAAAATACAGGGTTGATTTTCTCATGACCTTTTCAAAAGGCGGCAAAGAGCAGGCCCTGATCCTGGAATATGACGGCGTGGAATATCACACAAAAAACCCGGATATAGTGACCAGTCATAATTTTTCGCAGGAGTACCTTGATTACGACATCAGCCGCCAGATAGAGCTTGAAAGCTACGGCTACCGGTTTTTGAGGCTGAATAAGTTCAACCTGAGGCCAGAGCAGGATGGTGAAACAAAGACGGATGTGTTGGATAGATTTTTAAGAAAGGCGTTCGATGCTGATGAATGAGGTGATTGAAATATGAGAAAGAATACGGGAATGGTTTCAGCTATTCGGAGCTCTGCAAAGTGCGTATTGTATTGGAGTGATCAACAAAGGATAATAATATGACAAAAGACGAATTGATCAAACTCCTTAATGGGCATGAATGGAATAATGTTGAATTTAAGAAGGC
>JAFCZU010000379.1 GCA_019314185.1 Deltaproteobacteria bacterium
CCCCGAAAGGCCTGGAAGAAAAGACCAGGCTGACGCACAGGTTTTTGAAAAGGAAGTTAGCGGAGTACGAAGAAATAAAGAAGCAGATAAGGGAGCTTCACCATGAGGTTGAGGTTCTTGATGATCCGGATAGTGAACTGATCGTTGCTGTGAAAAGCATTATTTGAGGCCAGGCCAAACATAACTCAATGTAATTACAATCATTTCTATCGTTATTCTTATGTAATCCAAGGAGCGGAGCTATAGGGAGCCTCTGAAAAATGCTCATATCCGCTGATTAAGCCACAGATTAACACAGATGGACGCAGATAGACGCAGATAGTTTTAAATGCAAAGAATTATTCTTAGTTTTTATGAGAAAGATCAGTGTTAATCTGTGTAAATCAGCGGCAAAATAATTATAAATGTTTTACTAAGAAATGAAATGTATCAAAAACTAATAAACTAACAACGTCCCCTCTATGGCCCCGGAAGGTAAAGGCCGGTTTTCAAAAAAGGAATTTATTCATTATTTGTATATTGCCCTGGGATCTGTCTTTGAAACCATAACACTTCTGGTAATAGTTCAACGTATGGGATGGATTACCGATGATACATTTACACAAATAAAAATGATGGGAGAAGAAATTACCAAAATGCTCAATTCACTCATAAAGTCTGTGAAAAAAAGCTCATAAGCTCAGCAGCTCATCAGCTAATATAACGGAGGAATGCAAAATGACAAATTCAAACCCCTCACCCCTCACTCCTAACGCCTCACGTTCCATTTGCGTTGTCGGCGCAGGCCGCTGGGGCAAGAACCACATTAAAACCTTGCACGAACTCGGCTTTCTGGCAGGTATTGTTGAAGCTGATTCAGATACGCGCAATATGTTCAAGGAGAAATATCCGGGCATAAAGACCTTCGCAACTGTCAGGGCCGCCATAAAGGAAGACTTTGACGGATTCACCGTGGCAACCCCTGCCGAGACCCATTTTAAAATAGCGGAGTTTATTATAACCCGCAAAAAACACGTTCTTGTTGAGAAACCTCTCACGCTCAAGGCATCAGAGGCAATGCGTCTCAAAGAGCTTGCCGAAGAAAACAACGTAAACCTGATGGTAGGGCATCTTCTTCTATTCCATCCAGCTATCCGAAAGATAAAGGAATTGATTGAAAAGGGGAAGATAGGCAAACTTGAATATATCTACAGCAACCGGCTGAATCTGGGGACTGTAAGAACCGAAGAGAATATCCTCTGGAGTTTTGCGCCTCATGATATCTCGATCTTTCAATATTTCATCGGGAGTCTCCCCATAGAGGTGATATCCCGCGGCGGGGCATTTCTGCAGCCGCACATACATGATTCATCAATGACAGTACTTACCTATCCCGACAACATAGTGGGGCACATATACGTAAGTTGGCTCCATCCGTTCAAGGAACATCGAATGGTTGTGATAGGTTCAAAGGGCATGTTTTCTTACGAAGACTCGTCGGATGATAAAAACATACTTTTCTATGAAAAGGGGATAGACTGGATACAGGGAGAGCCTATCAAACGTGACGGACCCACAGAAGTGATTCCTTATGAGAAAAAGATGCCTCTGACCGAAGAGCTGAAATACTTTGCGGCCCACACAAACGGTGATCCAATCAGGATAGCAGACGCACAGAACGGAGCGGAAGTACTTGAAATCCTCGAAAAAGCATCTGAAAGCCTCTTGCAGGATTCAGGATTAAGGGATAATGGATTAAAGGGAAAGGATGAAATTGAGAAATTATATTTTGGTCATGAGAGCGCCGTTGTTGATAATAATGTCGAAATAGGCAGCGGAACAAAGATCTGGCATTTTTCCCACATCCTTTCCGGTTCCAGAATCGGTGAAAACTGCAACATAGGCCAGAATGTGGTAATAGGCCCTGATGTAACCATCGGCAAACAATGCAAGATACAGAACAATGTTTCAGTCTATAAAGGTGTGACCCTTGAAGACGGAGTCTTTTGCGGCCCTTCCATGGTCTTTACCAATATCTATAATCCCCGGGCTGAAATCCGCAAGATGGATCAGGTGCGCCCGACACTTGTAAAGAAAGGTGCCACCCTTGGCGCAAACTGTACTATTGTTTGTGGCACAAACATCGGGAGCTATGCCTTTGTCGGAGCCGGCGCTGTTGTAACAAAAGATGTTCCTGATCATGCCATGGTTGTGGGAAATTCAGCCAGGCAGATCGGCTGGGTGTGTGAATGCGGAGAAAAATTGGATGCAGACTTAAAATGTCCTGCCTGCGGGAAAAAATATCAGAAAAATGGAGTGGGGTTGAAAAGCTTAAGAGCTAATTAGCTTACGAGCTTACCCTCTTTTAATCTGTCCGGCATGCGGTAAATCTTATCGGGAATGTGATTCCGGCATTAAAGAGAAATTTCTCGCAGAGCCCTCAGAGGTAACCTTTGAAACTTTTTTTTGACAGGATAACAGGATAACCAGGAAAAATATTATATACTGTAGTTTTACCAAAACAAAATCCTGTAAATTCTGTTATCCTGTCAAAAAAAACAAAATTAAAAAACTGTTAGAGTACCTGTGATAAGGTCAGAAGGTAACAACGTCCTCTATGCCTCTACATGACACACGTCATGGGTTGACAGACACCCCCACCAATGGTATTTATATATTATCTTACAAAGGAGGTATATAAAATATGCATACTCAAAAGGTTGCCATTACTATTCCGAAAGAATTAGTAGCGATGATCGATGGCATCAGTAAGAAAAGGGGGTTATCCAGAAGCAAATTTATTTCCACGGTACTCAGGGAAAAGCTTATATCGGAAAGAAACCGCCACATCAAGGATGCTTATGACCGAGCCTTTTCAGACGAATCAATAAGAAAAGAACAGCTTAACTGTGCCAGATGGTTTGAAGGATTGGGAACTGAAGAGGGGCAAGAATGGTAATCCGGAAAGGTTCTGTTTATTGGGTGGATTTTTCACCGGCAAAAGGCTCCGAACCAATGGGCAAACGTCCTGGGCTTGTGGTTCAAAATGACCTTCTGAACAACAGCAAATTAAACACGGTTATTGTGGTTGCAATTACGTCAACTTTGAAATTTGGCGAACTGCCAGGCAATGTGATCCTGCGAAAAGGAGAAGCAAATCTTCCCAAAAGATCGGTAGTTAATATGACACAGATAAAAACCGTGGATAAGGTCAGCCTCAAAGAAAAAATCGGCAGTCTCACGAAAGACAGGATTGCCGAAGTTTACGAAGGTATGAAACTTGTCATGGATATTCCTTAAAATCCAGTAAAACTTGCAGGGGCGAAGCTTAAAGTAAATCCTGTTATCCTGTCAAAAAAAACAAAATTAAAAAACTGTTAGGGTACCTGCGATAAGGTCAGAAGGTAACAACGTCCCCCAGCATATACAAGGAGGCTCTTTAAAATGAATCTAAATGTAACCATTGAAGTATGGCGTAAGGGCAAATGGTATATTGCTAAATGCCCTGAATTGGATTTTATCTCCCAAGGGAAAACTCGCGAAGAAGCCAAGAACAATCTTTTAGAGGTTATCCAAATACAATTTGAAGAAATGAGTCAAATAGGCGCTTTGGATGAATATCTTGCCGAGTGTGGGTATGAAAAGCAAAATAATACAATCATTCTTAATACAGAAATGATTGGA
>JAFCZU010000380.1 GCA_019314185.1 Deltaproteobacteria bacterium
CTATTCAGCCACAGATTTACCCCAGTACCATCTGCCGGAGCTATCCCAGAGGAATGGCCTTCAGATTCCACAGGGCGGGGCAGGCACAGATGAACAAAGATAGGTTTAAATACAGTAATCACTCAGGCACAGAGTGGCAAAGGCACAGTGGCACAAAGAAAAATAAAAACATATAGAGATTTGCAGGTTCGGCAAAAATCAATGACTTCAGGCAAGCCAACTATGCGCCTTTGTGCCTCTGCCACTCTGTGCCTGAATAGTATAAAATTTGTATATGATAATAATAAAAAAAATATCAGCGATGATCAGCGTAGATCTGTGGCTGAAGTTACTTTATTCCAAATATTGCAAACGGAGGAAATTATGACAATCAGCAGGGAACTTCTCGATATCCTTAAATGAATAATTCGAATCAATCTTCATTTCTTACAAATTGGCATTTGAATTGACAATTTGCAAAGAATGCGGGGGCGTTTAATTACGATAAAACGTGAAGCGGCAAATATAGTAACGGACATGTCTAAAAGGCTATTATATAGTTGTGATTACTGGATTTTCGTCAATTCGGCAAGACCACTCTTCACTTCATTATCAGATCAACCATATGCCTGAAATCATCAAGTGATTTTGCTGTTAATGCCTTTCTGTGAAGCATTCCAAGGACCGAGGCATCGTTAATTTCATTTAAAATTTTTACAAGCGATCGTGGGACTGTCTCGAAACGCACTTCAAGGTCAACAATTACAGCCTCTCTTGCATTCTGAAGAATTCCCTGCTGCATCCCCTGCTGCATTCCCTGCTGCATTCCCTGTTCTCTCAATGAATCTGCTACTGTTGGCATGATTTCACCTCCTATGTTCGGTAATGCTTCATCTACAGCCGCCTTGATTTCTTTATAGCTGATATTATCTGTCGGCGCGGCATTGACAAGATACTTTAATACGGTTTCAATGTATTCTATACCGGTTTGTTTTTTAGAAAGATCCTTCAAAAGTCTGAGTATTCCTGGAAGATGTTCCCTTAAATCCTCTCTGAATATGTATTTCATAATAAGGAGAGTTACCCTCAATGCAGCCTTGCCCTTGATCTCTTCATCACTGTATCCGGAAGCATCCCAGAGCAGATACTGAAAATCAGGCATAAATGAAACCATGTTCTCAGGATGATTAAAAAGGCTTTTAAGATTTAATCCGGCTCTCCATCTTTTCTCTCCGTGATAGAAGACTAATGGAATAATTACCGGAAACCCAGGCACTTCTCCAGTTTTAATGGACATTTCCCAAATTTTTACCATATACCTAAGAAGATGAAACGCTGTTAAAGGCTCCTGATAACTCTTGTGTTCAAAAAGGATATAAACATATCCTTGTGAACCATCTTTGAGGTACGTCTTTAAAAGCAGATCGGAAAAATACTCTTTAAGGTGTTTGTCTATAAATGTGTCCTTGGTGTATTCCAGAGAATCTAAGTCGAGCAACTTTGTGACATCATGAGGCAGGTAATTCTCAAGAAATTGCTTTGCCGTATCCCCACGCGTAAGGACCTCTTTGAAAAACCTGTCGTGGGGATTTGTAATATCAGCCATAAAATAAAATTATCATATCCTTATGGCAAGTCAAGTTTTCTTTGTCTTGCCGATCAGAGCTTGAGACATCTTAAATCTTCTTTCTTTACTGAACATGGAATTTTATGCTATCCTGTTTTTTATTGTAATTGTTCAGCTACAGATTTACCCCAATACCATCTGCCTGAGCTACTGGGCAGGCATAGATGAACGCAGACAGGTTTAAATGCAAAGAAACCACAGTGCATTAAGAATTGTATAATCCTGATAACTTTGTGAAACTTTTGAATTTACCAGAACTATTACAATAAAAAAATATCAGTGATGATTAGCGTAGATCTGTGGCTGAAGTTACTTTATTCCAAACATTGCAAACGGAGGAAATCATGACAATAAGTCAGGAACTTCTTGAAATACTGGCCTGTCCGAAGTGCAAGGGCGATATATATTTAAATGATGCAAAAGACGGGCTTGTATGTGATAACTGTAAGCTGTTATATGAAATCAGAGATGATATTCCGATTATGCTTATCGATGAGGCAAAACCGATAGCTTAAAGAATTATCACGAAAGCACGAAAGTTCGAAAACACGAAAAAAATGTGATAAGTTATAAATAAGATGAGCACACCTCAATTACCTGATCCAGCAAAACTGCTTATAAGCCTTTTTCTGCAGGAAAAGAGCATGATTATTCCTGTGGCAAAAGAGCTTGCCGAAAAATTTGGGCCTGTTGACATGGTAAGTTCATGGTTTCCATTTGATTTTACCAGCTATTATGAACCTGAGATGGGTTCACCTCTTTTCAGACGTATTATTGTATTTAAAAACCTTATTAAACAGAGCTCGCTGGCTGATATAAAACTCAAAACAAACGATCTTGAGCTCAGGAATTCAAAAAACAGCAAACGGATGATAAATCTTGATCCGGGTTATATGATCCGGGCACGATTTGTTCTCGCTACCGGAAAGAATTATGCTCACAGGATTTATATCGGCAAAGGGATTTATGCTGACCTGACGCTGATTTATTCAAAGGGTGAATTTAAAACATTACCTTGGACATATCCGGATTATGCTGATAAAAGAATGCTCTCCTATCTTGAACTTGTGCGAAATAAATATTTAATTGATTTAAAACAGGTAACTATTCAGCCACAGATTTACACAGATGAACGCAGATAGGTTTAAATACAGTAACTACTCAGGTGCAAAGGTGCAAAGGTGCAAAGGGGCAAAGGGACAAAGGCACAGAGGCACAGAGGCACAAAGGCACAAAGGCACAAAGAAAAATAAAAACATATAGAGATTTGCAGGCCGGAAGGTTATGGCCGAAATTCGACTAATGAGTATCTTCGTTTCCTGCGAATTGCAACAGGTTCTCTATATGAATTGCAAACCCAGATAGAAATTTCTATGAACCTGCATTATTTGAACAGAGACGAGTTCGATAAGCTATCTGAATTAAGCCGAGAGATAGAACGAATGCTTAGCAGCTTAATCAGGAAGTTAAGCGGCAAATAGGCAAGACAACTATGTGCCTCTGTGCCTTTGCCCCTCTGTGCCTTAATAGGTATTTGTATACAATAAAAGAAAAATATCAGTGATGATCAGCGTAGATCTGCGGCTGAATAGTTACTAAAACAGGAAATAATAAAATGATCAACAGTATGACAGGTTATGCAGGATCCGAAAGGATAAAAGAAGGTCTGACAGTTACAGTTGATATCCGTTCCTATAATAGTCGATATCTTGATGTTGTATTGAATATTCCGCATAGATATTTGTCTCTCGAAGATAAGATAAAAAGCATTGTATCAGACAGAGTGGAAAGAGGCCGAGTAGAGATAAAGTTATATATTATAGACGATTCCGAGGAGGCGGTTGCTTTTGAAGTCAACAACACCAGGGCAGCAGCATATTATAAAGCTCTTATGCAGTTGAAAGACGGATTAAATATTGATTCGCAAGTATCCCTGGATTTGTTAGCCGGTGTTGGCGGAGTTATAAAACCTGCTGAAAACATAAGAAATATGGAGGATTGCTGGCCTGTTGTAAAGGATTGCATTGACGAGGCTATGGGTAATGTCGTTGCGATGCGAAAAAAAGAGGGTGATTTCATAGCCGGCGATATTATTAAGCGTCTTGATTATATTGAAATGACGGTTGACAGGATCAATAAAGAATCAAATGATCTTTTATCTCTTTATCAGGAACGTCTGAAGGATCGCGTCTCAATATTAACAAAAGGCGTGGTAGATATTGATCCTGAACGGATTGCACAGGAAGCAGCGCTTTTGGCCGGCAGAAGTGACATCTCCGAAGACAGAAGAGCCGGCCGGCCGGAAGCTTAATTTTCTGCTGCAGGAATTAAACAGGGAAATCAACACCATAGGGGCCAAGGCGGGGAAAGCACAACTGTCCCATATGGTCGTTGATATCAAGTCCGAACTTGAGAAGATACGGGAACAGATGCAGAATGTGGAATGAGAATAAAAAAGACGAACGTCCAACATCGAACGTCCAACATCGAATGTTGAATGTTGTTGTCGCTTCGCTCCTCAATTTGGAAAT
>JAFCZU010000381.1 GCA_019314185.1 Deltaproteobacteria bacterium
GCTTTGGAGCAGATACAAACAAGGTGACACTGTTTTATAAAAACGGTTCAAAAGAATCTCTTCCCAAGATGGAAAAAGATGCTCTGGCACATATACTTTTAGATCGAATTGTAAAGTTGATGGCCTCGTAAAAAGTCGAATTCATCAGATGCCAGATTAAAGCGATTATCTATGATCCTATCTTCAATATCAGAACCCTTGGTCGTATCTTCAGCAGTTTCATCAAAAGGGGGGCAAGCTCCATGCTTCCCATTAGTACATTAGTATACACACAGGATTAACAACTTTTTCTATTATGATTGTTTACTGGTAGTTGATCACCTGATGGAGACAACAAACAATGCCTGTATTACGCGCAAAATTCAGGTAATAAATTATGATTTTATCTATTGGTGAGATTCTCTTTGATGTTTTTCCGGAATACAAACGCTTGGGAGGTGCGCCTTTTAATTTTGCATTTCACATGAAACGTCTTGGATTTCCTGTTTGCTTTATCAGCCGCATAGGAAAAGATGCGGAGGGCAAAAAAATATCCGAAGAGCTTCAAAAATATGGATTCGAACTGGATTGTCTGCAGATAGACGATAACTTTGAAACCGGCAAAGTACTTGTCAGTATAGATGAAACCGGCACGCCTGATTTTAATATACTTCAAAATATGGCTTATGATAATTTAGTGTTTAATGATTCGATAAAAACAATGCTTTATGGGAAAGTAGATCTTATATATTTCGGTTCTCTTATTCAAAGGAGTATTAATGGACTTGCCACTATGCGACATATCTTTGATCAAAAAAGACCACATACAAAATTACTTTATGATGTTAACCTGAGACCCCGATGCTACAGCGATACAATAATTATCGAATCTTTGAAACATACAAACATTCTCAAATTAAATGATGAAGAACTTCACGTAATAAAAGAAATGTTCGGTTTTGAAAAATCAGATAAAACATTCGTTGAATTCTTATTCAGAGAATTTCCGATTGAAATGGTTGCCCTTACAAGGGGGGCACAGGGAACTGAACTTTTTGCAGAAGATCAACACATTGTTCATCGTTCCCATGCTTTGAAAAATATAGTCGATACCGTTGGTGCGGGAGATGGTTTCGCTGCTATACTTGCAGCCGGTTACCTGCATAAATGGCATTCTGATAAGATTTTATCTGTTGCAACGGATTTCGCTGAACAAATATGCCGGATAGAAGGGGCAACGCCTGTGGAAACAGCTTTTTATGATCGCTTTAAAAGTTTTATTTCGGATTTGGAGCAAAACTGATGAAAAACAAACTGTATATCCAGATGTTCAGTATCCATGGTCTGCTCCGCGCAGAAAATATGGAGATGGGAAGAAATGCCGACACTGGCGGTCAAATAAAATATGTTGTGGAATTAGGAAAAGCATTGAGCCAAAATGATAATATAAAGCAAGTTGACCTGTTCACAAGATTAATTGCTGATAAAACTGTTTCAGAAGATTATTCACAGCCAGTCGAAACGATCAATAATAAATTCCGTATTGTAAGAATCCAGTGCGGCGGCAAGAAGTATATTCGAAAAGAGCTTTTATGGCCGCACCTTGACGAATTTGTTGATAAAACAATAAAATTTATCAGACAGAAAAAACTGATTCCGGATATTGTACACGGCCATTATGCGGATGCCGGATATGTGGCAAGTCAGATGGCAGAATTATTTGGTATCCCTTTCATATTTACCGGTCATTCTCTCGGCAGAGCTAAAAAAGAAAAACTTGCAAATGACGGCCTTGCAGAAAATGCTATTATCAAAAAATATAAAATTGATCACAGAATTCAAGTTGAAGAAGAAGTTTTAAAAATTACAGATCTTATTATTACAAGCACAAATCAGGAGATTAAGAAGCAGTATGGAATGTACCAATGCAACAGCCTGCCGATATTCAGCGTCATCCCTCCAGGTCTGGATATTGATAAATTTTATCCGTACTACCATGATATTTTGCCTGAAACCGATAAGGACGAAATCGAAATGCATGCCCAGGCATCTGTGCTTGAAGAACTGAACCGTTTTTTTATGCAGCCTGACAAACCGCTGATACTAACAATTTGCCGGCCGGATAAAAGAAAAAATATATCAGGCCTAATCAAGGCTTATGGTGAGGACAAGAACCTCCAATCCATGGCTAATCTTGCCATTTTTGCCGGAATCAGGAAAGATATTTCAAAAAAGGAAGAAAACGAAAAAGATGTTTTAACAAGAACCTCCAATCCATGGCTAATCTTGCCATTTTTGCCGGAATCAGGAAAGATATTTCAAAAAAGGAAGAAAACGAAAAAGATGTTTTAACAGAAATGCTGCTTCTCATGGACAAATATGATCTTTATGGCAAAATGGCTATTCCAAAGAAGCATAGTTTTGAATATGAAGTTCCTGAACTGTATCGAACAGCTGCTGAAAAAAAGGGCGTCTTTGTTAATGTGGCCCTTACGGAACCATTTGGCCTCACCTTGATAGAAGCTGCGGCCACAGGCTTGCCGATAATTGCGACAAATGACGGTGGGCCGCAGGATATAATAAAAAACTGCAAATGCGGTATTCTTGTCGATCCTGTACAAACGGAAGAAATCAGTCATGCTATCAGAAAAATAATAGCAGAGGCTGATTTATGGAAAAAATATTCGAAAAACGGAATCATTAATGTTAGAAAATATTATATATGGAAAAATCATGCTAAGAAATATATTAGAGAAATAAGCAAACTTAAAACTTCTGCCATGAAAACAAACCTGAGGATAGCGAAACCGACTGATCCAATCGGCAGAAGGATTATTAAGCTTAAACATTTTATTATCACAGACATTGACAATACTCTTACTGGTGGAGATAAGAAATCTCTCAAGAAACTTCTCGCGATTTTACAAAGCAACAAGGAAAGAATTGGATTTGGTATTGCTACAGGAAGAACTGTCGAATCAGCTGTCAAGCATTTGGAGAAACATGATATTATTCATCCTGATGTAATTATTTCCTCCGTGGGAGCGGAACTTTATTATGGGGAAAAACTCCATTTTTCAAGGGGTTGGGAAACGCATATTTCCAAGCAATGGGACATGGCTAAAATTAAAAATCTTCTTGATAGGTTTGATTTTCTTAAATACCAGGAAGAAGACACACAAAGAAAATTTAAAATCAGTTATTATATGAAACCGGAAAAAGATAACATAGCAAGAATTCATGCTATTTTAATAAAGAACAGATGCAGGTACAATCTGATCTATTCCCATGACAAGTATCTCGATATTCTTCCCTTTCGTGCTTCAAAAGGAAAAGCAATACGGTATCTAAGTTACAAATGGAATATTTCGCTAAATAATTTTCTTGTTTGTGGTGATTCCGGAAATGACGCTGAAATGTTAAAGGGAGTATCTTGCGGAGTTGTTGTGAGAAACTATAGCAGGGAGCTTGAAAGCCTGAAAGGTTCAAAAAACATATATTTTGCTGACAGGCAATATGCAGGCGGTATTGTGGAGGGACTTAATCATTATAAATTTATTGAAAAGGCACAATTTTAACAATAAAATAATTAAATTAGCTCACTTTAGGCACTTTTTACTCATTTATTTTATCATACCGAATTCATTAGGCATAAAATGGAAATTCCTATACTATTAAATTATAAGATTATTGAAATGATACATTTTTTAAGTAATTGTAAAACAATAAAATTTAATCTCAGGTGATCATTTATGTCTCTGAAAAACAATATTCAACTTATATCATATCCCGACAGTCTTGGAAAAAATCTGCAGGAACTGCATTATGTCATGAATAGATATCTTTCCAAAGCAATCAACGGAGTTCATATCCTGCCTTTTTACCCGTCATCTGCAGACAGGGGATTCGCGCCGATTACCTATTATGAGGTTGATCCGGCTTTTGGCACATGGAAAGATATAGAAATGATTCAAAAAGATTTTGAGATAATGATCGATTTCATGGTAAATCATATCTCAAGACACTCAAAGTATTTCCTGGATTATCTGGATAACGGCAGTAAGTCAGAGTATGCAGATATGTTTTTAAGCTTTAACAAATTAAACCCTGACGGTAAAATAAGAAAGGAAGATCTGGATAAAGTTTATACCAGAAAACCCAGAGTCCCTTACCAGTATATTGAACGGCCCGATGGTTCAAAAGAGATCATCTGGTGTACGTTTGATTATGAACAAATCAATTTTGATGTAACATCCACTAAAACCAGAGAATTATTTCGTGACTTTCTTATTTTTTTATCCAGAAAAAGACCGAAGTATATACGAATGGATGCATTTGCTTATACAACGGTCAAAATAGGCACCAACTGTTTTTTCCTTGAACCTGATGTCTGGGATCTTCTTGAAATGCTGGACGGATTTATTTCGCCATTTGGGCCGGAAATTGTGCCTGAAGTTCATGAAGACTATTCTTACCAATTAAAGCTGTCAGAAAAAGGATTCCGAGTATATGATTTTGCGCTTCCCATGCTGGTTTTACATACTCTTTATCACCATACAAATAAACAGTTGATTGAGTGGTTAAAAATTTGTCCCAAAAAACAATTTACCACGCTTGACACTCATGACGGTATAGGGGTGGTCGATGTTGCCGGCCTGATGACGCAGGAAGAAATCGACAGGGTTATCAACGGACTATATGAAAAGAAGGCCAATACTAAAAAGATTTATTCCAGTGCTGACTACCAGAACATGGATATATATCAGATAAATTGTACCTATTACTCCGCACTGGAATGTAATGATGACTCCTATCTTGCCGCAAGGACAATTCAGTTTTACACACCAGGCATTCCCCAAGTATATTACGTGGGACTGCTGGCGGGAGAAAATGATATAAAACTTGTAGAAGAGACTTTAAACGGCAGGGATATCAACAGGCACAACTATGATCTGGATGAAATTCATAAGGAGATTCAAAAGCCTGTTGTGCAAAGATTAATAAGACTTATGGAATTTAGAAACAGCTATCCTGCTTTTGACGGGGAGCTGATAATTGAAGATTCCAGAGAGGATGAACTGATCCTCTCATACGCATATGAAGAATATAAAACAACTGCCTTTATCGATCTTAAAAGCTATAAAACAAAAATAAAATATTTCGATAAAAACTCAGGTTCTTTCAAGGAATTTGTTGCTTAGGGTTCGCACAAAAATAAGTTCGCAATTTTAAGTGTTGAGGCGCCCGTCTGGCAAGGCGCGAAAGCGCAGAGATATCAAGCATATTCCGAGCTTTCGCAACACAGCCAGACGGGATGCATCGGCTCTTAAAATGTAAAGTTATTTTTGCGCGAGCCCTTAGATCAGAAATAGGGTCGAAGGTAATTGCATATGATTAACTCAAAGGAGTTATTATGTATAAAGTGGTTTTTGACTTTTTACTAATATATCAATTATGACCAATCACCAAAACCATACTGTTGTATTCGAAGAGGTAAAGAGAACCCTTCAATTTCTGTCTGAAACAGGTTGCAGCGGTTTTGAATGTTCAAAGAAAAGCCTCGATATTGTTAATAAATGGGGTAAGAAAGAACTGTTTTTAAAGGAAACCCTGAAAACAATACAAAGCGATCTTGGCGACTGCCGGCGCTGCAAACTTTCAAAAACCCGCAAAAACATTGTTTTTGGTAAAGGTGATCCCAGAGCAAGGCTTGTATTTGTCGGCGAGGGACCTGGTTTTGATGAAGACGCATGCGGCGAGCCATTTGTCGGCCGTGCCGGCAAGCTTCTTACAAAGATAATCCAGGCTATAAAACTAACAAGGGAGCAGGTTTATATCTGCAATATTATTAAATGTCGTCCTCCTGGAAAC
>JAFCZU010000057.1 GCA_019314185.1 Deltaproteobacteria bacterium
GTCCAAAACCGTGTGCTGATTCAGCCCTCCAAGGAGCAGCCTGGTAGAATCGCCCTTTGGGTCGCAACCGACCACCATGACTTTTTTCCCCATCTCCGTAAGACCTGCCACAAGGTTTTGACAAGTAGTCGATTTTCCGATTCCGCCTTTTCCGTACATTGCAACCTTTCTCATTTTATGCCTCCTGTTATAAATTTAAACTTTGTTTTTATGAAATTGTATATCAAGAGGCGTGCCAACTCTGTGCGGTGAATATGTTTGCATGCCTAACTATCGAATATTATAGATTGAAACTAACGTGTTTAGCACTCTGTTTCCTGTAAAGCATGTGGTATGGTACGCTACAAAATGGTAGGGTTTGAGGCCTTTTCGACCGGAATGTAGGAAAGGGATTTAGGAATTGAGGGATTTAGGAATTTAGGAATTGAGGAATTGCCGTACCTTGTTTGAGCCATTATTCGGATTTATTTCCTTTCCTTGAAGAGTCCGGCATAATATGTGCATGAAAATTTTTTCTAATTGCTGTTCAATACAGCGATCGACAACAGCACGAGGAGTGATATCGAAATGGATAGAGATAAAATCAGCATACTGAAAGATATCGGAAGGATAATAACCGAATCTTCCCGACCGCACAGGACGCTGGAAAAAATTGTCGAACTTGTTGCCGGCAAATTTAACACAGATGTATGTTCCATATATCTTCTGGATACAGATAAACAGTCTCTTGTATTACAGGCAACCGTCGGATTACGTAAAGAATCCATAGGCAGAGTTCGAATGAGCATTCATGAAGGACTCACCGGTCTTGTTTTGGAAGAAATGAGACCGGTATTTGTTGTAAATCCGACTGCACATCATAGATATAAGTTTTTCGAAAAAAGCGGCGAAGAGATTTACAGCACATATTTGGGTGTCCCTCTGATACATCTCCAAAATCCGCTCGGCGTGCTTGTCGTTCAAACCTTAAACAAAGATGCTGTTACCAAATCAGACATTACCCTGTTTTCAACTATAGCCAGCCAAATCTCCGCAACGGTAGCCTATACCGGGCTTTTTGAAGACCTGAAAAAAGAGCGGCAGGACCGGCAAGACTTAGAAGAAAAGCTGTTGGAAGAGGTGGAAATACGCTCTGAGAAAAAAGCAAAAAAGGGAAAGAAAGGGCTGATCAAAGGCTTGCCTGTATCGCCTGGTTTTGCCGAAGGTCATGCGCACTATCTTGGAAAAAGCATTGGATTTGACGAAATAGAATATGAGGAGACAGAAGACATAACATCTGAAATCAGCAGACTTGAAGCCGCATTTACACGTTCTCAGGAAGAAATCATAGCTCTTACAAAACACGTAAAAGATATGTCGGGTCAAGATGAAGCTATCCTGAATGCACAGATCATGTATCTCCGGGACAGGTCTTTTAAAAATAAAATAATAGCGCATATTAAGAAAGAAGTCTCTTGTGCCGAATATGCCCTGAAAAAGTCTGTCTTAAAATATGTAGAGTTTTTTTTCAGCATGGAGGATCCCTATTTAAGAGAGAGAGGCTCTGACATAGAGGATATAGGCAAACGGGTATTGAGAAAACTCCTTGGATATGAAGGACAGGAAACCAGGCAATTTAAAAAAGAAACAGTTGTTATTGCTTCTGATATTTCGCCCATAGACCTTATCAGCCTCAAACAGAACAACTTGAAAGGAATTGTTCTTTCCAGGGGTGGGAAGACATCTCATGCGGTGATCCTGGCCAAATCGTTTGAGATACCGATGGTGATCGGTGTAAGAGACATGCTGGATACCGTAAAAGAAAACGATTTTTTAATCGTTGACGGAACATCGGGTCTTGTCTTCAGCAAACCTCCGCAGGTGATCATTGACGAATACGACAGGTTAAAGGCGGAAAAAATAAATAAGTTTCAACAGCTTGATGTCCTGAGAAACTTGGCGGCCAAGACAAAAGATGGTTATGAAATCAAGCTCGGCGCAAATATCGGACTCTTGTCAGACCTTGAACTGGTCAAAAAATACGGAGGGGATCATATAGGACTTTACAGAACTGAGTTTCCCTTTCTTGCGAGAAAGGAATTTCCATCGGAAAATGAGCAGTTTTTATTATATAAAAAAGTAGTAGAAGGCGCAGAAGGAAGACCTGTGACTATCCGCACACTCGATATCGGCGGAGATAAATTTTTATCTTATCTCGATTACCCCAAGGAACAAAATCCGTATCTTGGTTGGAGATCGATCAGGGTTTCTCTTGATCTGGATGATATCTTCAGAACGCAGATAAGAGCTATATTAAAGGCATCGGCTTTTGGGCGCATAAAAATACTATTTCCCATGATAACATCAGCAGGCGAAGTAAGAAGCATTGTTTCGCTTCTAAATGAAGAAAAGACTTTCCTGAAAAAGGAAGAAGTCCCATTTGATGCAACAATCAACATAGGCATAATGATCGAGGTTCCGGGCGCTGTTAAAATTTTGGATAGATTGCTTAATTATATAGATTTCGTGAGTATCGGTACCAATGACCTTATTCAATATACTCTGGCGGTGGACAGGAACAATCAGAAAGTGGCATCATTGTATAATCCACTGCATCCTGCTGTGATTTCTACAATTCTCGATGTGGTATCGATCTGCAAGAAAAACAACAAAGAAGTCAGTATCTGTGGCGAGGCAGCCTCCAATCCCCTCTGCGCCTATCTTTTTGTCGGTATGGAAACAGACCAGCTGAGCATGAATCCTGCTTCCATTCCTATTATAAAGAATTTGATTAGAAAAATTACATTAACAAACGCAAAAGAGGCATTAAACAGTATAGCATTCATGGAGGATGCCGAAGAAATAGCAGCATTTCTAAACGAGGTCTTGCCAGCTTGAAAAGAACTCGAGTACAGTGTATAATTATGATATTAATTTCATGTAATTGCTGAA
Organism: Deltaproteobacteria bacterium; assembly: GCA_019314185.1. The sequence continues at coordinate 2,932 of JAFCZU010000057.1, forward strand.
TATGAGTTCAAACTGCTCGCTCATGAGGGCTTCGTGTTTCTCAGCATCTTTCAATAAAGCTGACATATCTATAGAAGGAGGTTGCGACAGCCATCTTTCATCGCCTTTCACCCAATCTTTAACATCTGAAACAGTGGCGGCCTGATTGTCGAACTGGAGCCCGATAATGTATGGCCGATCTTTTACAGAAATAGCCTCTACCTGGCATTCCGCCGAAGTAACCAACACCTCAATCTCCTTGGGCATTGGCGGCAAGACTGCTTGAGCATGCCACTTGAAAAGAGGAAAGGATCTGGACATGCCGTTAAACAGTGGGTGTCTGCGACCATCTTTCGTAAGATAACCTGTAATAAATCCAACACTACGGCAAAAATTAGAACCTGTCTCAACTCCGAGTGCATCCGCAAGAAGCTGGTGGCCAAGGCAGAATCCAAGATATGGCTTATCCGCTTCAAGAAATTGACGTATGATTTGCTTTTCGTTTTTTAAAAATGGATATTCACTTTCTTGATCCACGTTGGGGCTGCCACCCAAAACGATCAATCCGTCATACAAACCAGTATCCGGAATAGACTTGTGCCAGACCTCGATAACGTCAAGCCGAGCGTCACATTTCTCTGCTGATCGGATGAGATATGTTCCAGTTCCTTCCCAGGGCATGTGCTGGAAAACAAGAAATTGTTTTGTCATATTGCTGAATCCCATAAGTATTTCGATTTGTTATATAACTCTCATCGGAAGTATTCCTGTAGTGGCCGGTAAAACCGGCTCTATTTTGATAATCTTGTTGTAAGACTATATATATCAAGAGACGTGCCAAAGAAGATAAATATTGCGGAGAATCATCACAATTAGAAGATATTATTACTAAAAGTTCTCAAGGCAGAACGGTGCTAGCGTGAGAAAAGCTGGATATAAAACTACATTTTCGTTATTATTTGCTATATTTTTTACGTAATTGTATTTAGAACATGGCAATGAATTCTGTAAAAAAGTAATATTTTGTCAAAACAAGAGATGAGCGAAAATGAAAAAGATCAAGGCCGATTAAAAATTTTATTCGGCCCTTTACCCTTTTGACTTTTTACAACAACATCATACAGGCTCTTTCTAAGATCAAGATGTTTGTTTAAAGCCTTGCTGATTTCATAAAGCAGAGTAACTTCTTCTATACGTTTCATGCCAACCTGAATATTTTGTATGGGCAAAAAAAGCATCGCCCAATATATTGTGGCAGAAAATCGATTTTCTAACTTTTTACGAGACCATCAGGTTTAAGCAATCAAAATTACAAATTTGCCAATTGTTACATTTACATATTACAAATTTGCAACTTTTTGTTTAATTCTCACACCTCAATACGCATATCTAATTAACATAACTTAGTTATATTTTTTTGGCACACCTATTGCTGGTTCATTTCCATATTACATTACTAACAAAACAAGATTTATAAATCTGCTCTGCAAAACAAATACGAACATGCCTTAAAGAAGCTCAAGCAAAAAAAGAGAAAGGCTTATATCAAGCCTTTTAAAAAGATTCTGACATAACTAACCACGGAGGTATATTACATAGATGAAGACAAAAAGTTTATTTATTACAGTCATTGTTTCTTTTATACCATTTTCTTCAGCTTTTGCCGGTAAAGAGGTTTTGGATTCAGGCGACACCGCCTGGATAATAGTGTCAACAGCTCTTGTTATGCTTATGACGCCTGCCGGTCTTGCTCTCTTTTACGGCGGAATGTCAAGGTATAAAAACCTTCTTAATACCATTGCAATGACCTTTATCGCATACTGCATAGCGAGTGTAATATGGATGATGTGGGGATATACACTTGTCTTTGGAACGGATAATGCGGGCATTATAGGAAATTTGAACCACCTGTTCCTAAATGGAATTAGTGTAAACAGCCTGTCAGGAACCATTCCAACTTATGTGTTTGTTCTTTTTCAGATGACATTTGCCTGTATCACAGTTGCGCTTGTTCTCGGTTCTATAGTTGACAGAATGAAATTTTCTTCGTGGATTGTCTTTACTGTTCTATGGGTTACCTTTGTATATTGTCCCATTGCCCACTGGGTATGGGGCGGAGGATGGATGGGAAAAATGGGCGCTCTTGATTTCGCCGGTGGAAATGTTGTGCATATAAATGCCGGTGTAGCAGGTCTTGTCCTTGCCCTGGTTCTTGGAAAACGGTCAGGTTATGGTAAGGAGTCGATGTTTCCCTCAAGTATTGCATTAACCTCTCTTGGCGCTGCTCTCCTATGGTTTGGATGGTTTGGCTTTAATGCTGGAAGTCAACTTGCTGCGGACGGTGTTGCCGGATCGGCATTCTTGGTAACAAATACCTCTGCAGCAATAGGGGCGCTTTCGTGGATGTTTATTGAATGGTATGTCAATAAGAAGCCCACAGTCTTGGGTATTGCTTCCGGAGCAGTTGCAGGTCTTGTTGCAATTACACCTGCAGCCGGATTTGTAAATTTACCGGCATCTCTAATTATTGGATTAGTTGCAGGAATTTTTGGTTTTTACTGTGTTACAGTGGTTAAGAAAAAAATGGGTTATGATGATTCTTTGGACGCATTCGGAGTGCATGGAATGTGTGGACTCTGGGGCGCTCTTGCAACAGGCCTTTTTGCGAATCCTTCTATAACCGAAGGCGCAGCAGGCCTGTTTTATGGAAATCCGAAACAGCTTTGGATTCAAATTGTTTCAATTCTTGCGACTGCATCTTTTACTGCATTCGGAACGTTCATCATCGTGTATGTAACACGTCTTATTACCGGAGGCATAAGGGTAACACAGGAAGATGAAATAAAAGGTCTTGACAGTTCACTACATAGTGAAAGGGGTTTTGAAATTACATTTTAAAAATGACTTATAGTAAAGAATCCTGGTCAAAAAGACCAGGATTCTCTGGGTAAAATAAATAACATACTCAAGTTTCGCACCCTTGATTTCCATCAATATCAAGACGGTAAGGGTTGAAAATAACATTTTTATTGCGAAATCATTTGCTTGTTTTGTAAAAAAGCACCCTGTGCGACATAGATTACGATCAGGCGCAAAGGAGATATAACTTATTGAATTTAGTGAACTACCAAGCACCAATCTTATATTTATTGATTGGCGCCGTTGTAAATACCACAGGCAGTATATTTCACTTTAAAATTTATTTCTAACCCTTACCGTCTAACGCTTTGGACAGATTAAAGGGTGCGAAACTTGAGTAACATATATGTCCGCACCGAAAACGCGCTTACTTAATTCTGATCAACATCAGATATGTTCTGCGGTATTTCCTGGACTTTCCTGAGCTTTCTTTCAATAGCTCTGGTGCGAACTTCTGCCTGACCAATAATGTTTGTAGCTTCCTTAAGTTTTTTCTTGGTTTTGTCCAGCACTCCACCAAATTTACCAAATTCTGTTTTAACAGCGCCCAAGAGTTCCCAGACTTCGCTGGAACGCTTCTCTATCGCAAGTGTTCTGAAACCCATATGCAAGCTGTTTAGCAATGCTGCCAGGGTTGTTGGGCCGGTAACATTAATACGATATTCCCGCTGCAAAAAATCGCATAAACCGGGCATCCGTAATACCTCAGCATATAACCCCTCCACAGGCAAAAACATAATGCCAAAATCAGTTGTATTGGGAGGGTCAAGATACTTTTCCTTAATATTCCTGGCTTCCGCCTTTATACGAATTTCCAGATTTTTCATAGACTTGTCTGCCAGTTCTTTATTTGCCGTTTCCTGAGCATCTATCAAACGCTGATAATCTTCCTGGGGAAATTTGGAGTCAATAGGCATATAGACAATCTGTTCCTTATCAGCGCGCTGCCCCGGCAATTTTATGGCGAATTCAACTCTGTCATTGCTATTTTTCTTTGTCGCCACATTAACATCATATTGATCCGGAGTTAAAATTTGTTCCAGGATATTTCCTAACTGGATCTCCCCCCAGGTGCCGCGCGTCTTCACATTGGTTAATACTTTTTTCAGGTCACCAACGCCTGCGGCAAGGCTGCGCATTTCTCCCAGCCCTTTATATACCTGTTCAAGCCGTTCACTGACTTGTTTAAAAGACTCACCAAGGCGGGCTTCAAGCGTTGATTGAAGTTTCTCATCAACAATTACCCTCATCTGGTCCAGCTTCTTGCTGTTATCTTCCTGAAGCGACCTCAACTGATCTTCAAGGGTCTTGCGCATTGCGTTGAATTTTTCTTCATGCAGTTTCGTCATATCGCCCAGCAGCTTTGAAAAGGAATCAAGCTGATCTTTCTGCATTCCGGCATTTTCCGTCATACGCTTAAGCAGGGAATCGCTGGAATCTTTCATGTATTTGCCTAATTCTTCCCTGGCATTTTTAGAATTCCTGGAAGTTTCCTCCCTGTTCAGAGCAATTTCTTCCTTTACAACGCGGCCGGTATCCTCGTGTCCGTGTTTTAAAAGATCAAGCTGGTCTGCAATCTTTTGTAACCATTCATTTGATTTATCTTTATTGAGAATTAAAAGCAAAACAAGTGAAACAATCGAAAGAAGGATAATGGAAATTAATAAAATATTGGTCATCAAGCGTTCCTTTGTAAAAGCAAAAATGAGCAATCAAGCATTAGGTTTTTAGCGCAATAATTTAAATAAACTCATATCAAGATCATAATCGAGTTATGAACGCCCTAACTTATTGAGAATTTACAAGGTTCAGGCCTTTTATTTTTCCAAATTGAGAAGCGAAACAACAACAACGTTCATCATTCGATGTTCGACGTTCACCCCTTCAACATAACAGCCTTCAGCCTATTTACCTGAAAAGTTACTATAAATCAAGATTTACTAAAAATTTCTCATGTAACTCTGTAATATTCAACATTTTAACATTAATCAAATCGAGCGCTGCATGCTTATTTGTTTGTGGGCAAATTATTGTTTCGGTAAAATGCTCCTGTCTGACCTGAAAACCGTTGTAATCAACCGTTTCATCAGAAATTATCCCTCTGATTTTGTAGTAAAAACCAATAGTTGTTTTCTCTAAGTTCATACAATAGATAAAGATTGTGTATTTTTTTACTAAATTATCCACACCTTTAGAAGATTTTGAACCGGCTTTAGAAATAAAATAAAATCGGTTTTCCATAAGCCATTTATGTAAATCATTAAGAATTTGCTTTGCGTCCGGCATGGCAAACTTCATGTCAGCCACAAGATGTCCTCCAAGATAAACGGTAAAAGCATTTTCAACGGTATATTGCCTTGCGTAGCCGGATTGCATTCCACCAAGTGGATCCGGTGGTAAAAATTCCCTGGACCACCTCTTCCATTTTGCCAGATTTATTTCAAGCTTCTGAGACAATTCTCTGTTTATATAATACGTTATCATACTCCGCCTCTTGATTAGTTGACATAACAATATATCAACTAAAATGTTTTGTCAATGTCTTGCAATAAAAAGTTTTATGCTTTATATTACTTAAAATGAGTCATTAGCTCTTAGCAATTAGCTCAATTTTCACCTATCGGGTAAAATATTGACCTCTAATAATATATTGAAATAATTGTGCTAAAAGCTAACTGCTAAAAGCTTAATTAAGGTATTAATAAGCTCGTAAAAAGTGGTTTTTTGACCTTCTCTGTTTCGTGCTTTCATTCTTTCGTGTTTTCGTGATTTAATTGAGGTTTTAAATTGAAATCAAATAAAAATATTTACCAAAATACCCCCATTGCCATTATTGGTATCGGATGTCTCTTTCCAAAATCGTCTGAATTAAAAGAATACTGGCGTTTAATATTTCACGGCGATAATGGAATTATCGATGTCCCAAAGACACACTGGCTGTCAGAAGATTACTTTGATAAAGACCCAAAAAAACCTGACCATGTTTATTGTAAACGGGGCGGATTTCTATCACCTGTTTCATTTGATCCAACAGAATTTGGCATCCCTCCAGCATCCATTGAAGCAACCGATACATCCCAGCTCTTTGCTCTGACTGCCTCAAAAATGGCGCTTCATGACTCAGGCTATGGAGAAGGGAAAAAATACAACAAAGATAAAACAAGCGTAATACTTGGAATAACCGGAACACAAGAGCTTGTTATTCCTCTCGGCGCCAGGCTCGGTCATCCAAAATGGCGAAAAGCTCTTTTAAACTCAGGCATTTCTCCTGAGAAAACAGAAGAAATCATAAAAAATATATCAGATTCATACGTTTCCTGGCAGGAAGGCTCATTCCCCGGACTTCTGGGAAACGTAGTAGCTGGAAGAATATGCAACCGTCTTGACCTGGGAGGCACCAACTGTGTTGTTGATGCAGCATGCGCCAGTTCAATGGCCGCCATGCATCTTGCCGTCATGGAGCTTGTGTCCGGTCGCAGCGATACGGTTCTGACAGGCGGTATTGACACCTTGAACGACATCTTTATGCATATGTGTTTTTCAAAAACTCATGTTCTTTCACCAACCGGGGATGCAAGGCCTTTTTCAAAGGATGCGGACGGCACAGTTCTAGGAGAAGGAGTAGGAATACTTGTTTTAAAAAGACTTGATGATGCGGAAAAAGATAATGATAAAATCTATGCTGTTATAAAAAGCATCGGATCTTCAAGCGACGGCAAAGCGCAAAGCATATATGCGCCAAAATCTGAAGGACAGGCCAAAGCGCTCCGCATGGCGTACAAAAATGCAGGTATTGACTCTTCAACTATCGGACTTATCGAAGCTCACGGCACAGGCACAAGGGTCGGCGACATGGTTGAGTTTCAATCTCTAAGTCAGGTCTTTGGCGAATCTAATAAAAAATCCGGCAAATGGTGCGCATTAGGCTCAGTTAAATCCATGATCGGGCATACCAAGGCTGCTGCCGGAGCTGCCGGTATTATAAAAACAGCTTTATCTCTTTATAACAAAGTGCTTCCACCCACTTTAAAAGCAGATGAGCCTGATCCAAATCTCAAGATCAATGAAACGCCTTTTTATCTTAACACAACAGCCAGACCCTGGTTTTCAAAAAAGAAACATCCACGACGCGCCGGTGTAAGCGCTTTCGGGTTCGGAGGAAGCAATTTTCATGTGGTTCTTGAAGAATATAAGCAAAACAAAACAGAAATATCATGGGACGGCTCTGTTGAAATTTTTGCGCTGTCAGCTTCAACAACAAAGGAACTTGCCGCAGATCTCAGCAGTCTTAAAAACTCCTTCAAAAGCTCTATTGCTCAGGGACTGCCGGACAAAGAATTCTCGAAAAAAGCTTTTAGCTCAAGATCAAAATTTTCAACAAAAGATAAACACAGGCTGCTTCTTGTCATTGAACGGTCTTTAGACAACTTAAAAGAAATATCCGACCTGTTTGATGATGCATTAAATGGCCTTGAAAAAAACAGCGGCAAATCGGCCTGGAATCTGAAGAATATCTTTTATGGGGGTCCCGATTATGCGAACTCCGAAAAAGCCGGTAAAATCGGATTCATGTTCCCAGGCCAGGGAAGTCAATATACCGGCATGGGCAGCGACCTTGTTTGCTGGTTTCCCGAAGCTTTAGATGTACTGGAAACTGCAAATGCAAAATACGATGAATCATATTCCTTATGCGAACATATATACCCCCTTCCCACTAAATCTGATAAAGAAAAGCTGGTTCAGGAAGAAACTTTAAGAAGAACCGATATTGCTCAACCCGCCATTGGTGCTGTAAGCCTGTCAATGCTGAAAACCCTTCAAAAGTTTAAAGTAAAACCTGATGCGGTCTGCGGACACAGCTATGGCGAACTGCCGGCCCTTTATGCAGCCGGCTGGATCGACCTTGACACCTTTTTTAATCTTTCAATTGCCCGCGGTAATTTAATGGCTGCCGCAAGCCAAAATAACAACCAGAATGGGGCTATGCTGGCTGTAAAAGCGCCGCTTAATGAACTTGCCAGTATGGTTGAGAATTCAGACACAGGCGTTATTCTTGCAAACAGAAACAGCCCGGAACAGGGAGTTTTATCCGGCACAATCGAGGCCATTGACCAGGCAGATAAAATATGCAGGGAAAAAGGATATAAAACAATAAAACTGCCTGTCTCCGCCGCTTTTCACAGCGATCTTGTAAAAGATGCTCAAAAACCGTTTGCGAAAATCGTTAAAAAAGCCAGAATAACCCCTTCGGATATCCCTGTTTTCTCTAATACAACAGGCAAACCATATCCTCATGACTCAGGCCAGGCAAAAATTTTGCTTGGTAAACAAATTTTATGTCCTGTGGATTTTGTAAGCGAAATTGAAAATCAATTCAAAACAGGTGTTCGCACATTTATAGAAATAGGACCCAAAAGAATTCTGACCGGTCTTGTGAAATCAATATTAAAAGATCAAGATTTTCATGTAGTTTCAATGGATTGTTCTTCAGGGAAACAATTCGGAATAACTGATCTCGCTAAAACTCTTTGCCATCTCGCCTCAATAGGTCACCATGTTGATTTAGCCGGTTGGGAACATCCTGTTTTCAAAACCAGAAAGCAGCTAATGAGCATTCCCATCTCAGGAGCGAACTACAGATCGGAATCAAAACAAATAACAGAAACTACAAAAAAGAGCACAAAGGTTAATATAAACAGCATACAAACAGAAACCACATCCAATGAGAATTTTGTTCGCAGTCAATCCCTCGATAAATCGGATAAATCTATTGGCACATATAAAAATAAACCGGGCACAAACACTATGAAAAACACAAACTTAATTTCCGATGCATTAAAGATTACACAGGAAGGCCTGAAATCAATGCAGGCTCTCCAGGCTCAAACCGCGCAAGCGCATGAAAAGTTTCTGGAAACCCAGACAGAGGCCAATCGCATGCTGCAAAACATGATGGAAAACACACAGCGTCTCGCAGAAGCTTCACTTGGGCTGAAAGTCAGAGGTCAGAGATCAGAGGTCAGAGGTCAGAGGTCAGAGGTCAGA
>JAFCZU010000382.1 GCA_019314185.1 Deltaproteobacteria bacterium
AAAGCATCCTGGCAAACTGGTTCTCATGAGCGACAATAAAGATTATGAACCTGTTTACCTGAGTCAGAATGAGATGAACAGCGTTCGCATCATCGGAAAAGTTGTATGGATATCGAGAGACGTAAGATAACCAGACTTGAAATTATATAAAAAGGGGCATCCATATCCTGTATCCTGTATCCTGTATTATACCTGAAGCAAATATACTTTTAAAAAGCTAACGTATTACTATTTTTCAATAGCTGCGAGTAGCATTATAAGAGTTGTGGAAGCTCAAGCTTATTTTCAAAAGGCATTGATTTTGGTTTAACAAATCGGTTTATAATGATTCCATGGCTTTTCCCAAAATTCATAATTTTTCCGGGATTAAATTTCCCAGCCATATAGGTCTTTCTAAAACCGGATTTTTCAAGTAAATACAGTATAAAACTCATATGACCTGAATAACCTGTATCATCAAGCTGCTGCATTTTAGATATTGTGTAGTCAGCTAATTCTAGATACTGACGATGGACAACAGGCTGATTTTGGGCACACTGTTTTATTGAATATATTCTTCGGCAACTGAAGGGACGAATATCATAAATTCGACATGTACTATCTTCTTCTTTAAGAAATGCGCATTTTGCCAAAACGCCTCGCTCACGTTCTGCTTTGTTTTTATCCAGCTTTTTTCTTATTTTAGCCTTCATTTTTTTTTCAAAACCGTCTAAGCGTTTTTGTATAACAATTCCCTCTAAGGTCGTAATGTCGACATTTCCAACATAAATGCAGCAGTCAGCGCAACCGACTTTACAAGCAGCAAACTTTTTGAATTCACCTACAAAATTTTTAAAATCAGAGTAGATCTCTGGTAATGTTTTTATTTTATCTAAAATATCTGATATCATAAATTTACTCCTCTTTTACAATGCCTATAATTGTAACCTCAACTTTTCTTTTTCTAACTTTATTGTCATGATTAATAACAACCACCTGCTGCCATGTGCCTGTGGTTAATCTGCCATTTCTGACCGGCAAAGCAATAGATGACCCTAACAAGGCGGCCTGAACATGGCTATGGCCGTTTCCATCATGCCAGGCTTTTTCATGCTCATATTCCAAATCAGGGGGAGCAATCCTGTTAACAGCACGTCTCAGATCTTCTACTACTCCTGGTTCAAATTCAATTGTGGTGATAGAACCAGTCGAACCAACAACTGTGGCATTTAAGGTTCCGTTAATAATTTTCGATTTTTTAATCAGTCTTCGAAGTTCATAGCTTATATCAACAATATCGATCCCTGTTTTCAACTGAACATTAACCTGATCAAAATATATCTTTGAAATATTCATAAATTTACCCCTCAAATATGATGGCTTTTTAAAAAGTCCATTTTCTGTATTACGCTGCATCCTTCGTAATTGCGGCGTAGCTATAAGTACACCTCTTTCCTCAGGACTTGCGTATCTTGAAACTGAAGCTTTTTACTTTGCCGTCCAAATTTCTGGTAGTCCCTACCTGCTTTCTGGTTGAGAGTTTCAACATCTGCGAGTTTGATTTCAAATTTAAGTCCACCACAATCAACCGCATTGTGAACAAGAGCATAAAAAATAAAAGTAATCATTAGGGCATGTTGAGTAAGGGCTCTCCCGGGATAGTCTGAATGTCACGGAGGGCATCATCGAAAGTGCAGATGCTTTAGGTGTTGAGAGCGTGTTTATGTCGTTTTCGGAAAGCTCTTGAAGATTGGAATTGTGGAACTCTATCTTTAAACTCAATTCTCCATGTCCTTGATATGTTTTTTCAATGTATCTGCGTAAACAGATGTCAGCTAATACGCTAATCCGTGACACCGAACCCTCACAATTTTGTGCAATAAGTCACACTTTACATCCGAATAAGGTGACGATTGTCACACATTTTAACCGAAAAACCTTGATATCGGATTTCATTCGTAGCATGATATTCTATATCATGAAAAGAGATATATACGCAAAATTATTAGCATGGAAATCGTCCCCCCGGGAGAAAGCCGCTCATCTTGCAAGGCGCCAGGCAAACAGGAAAAACGTTTATACTAAAGGAATTCGGACACGATGAATACAAAAATGTTGTATACTGCAATTTTGAAGAAAATCCAGGCCTCGGCCAGTTTTTTCAACGCGATCTGAATCCGGAGCGGATACTGGCGGAGCTTTCTATTTATATGAATCTGGAGATTCGTCCAGGGGCCGATCTGGTTATCTTCGACGAAATCCAAGCTTCAAATCGTGCCTTAAATTCGCTAAAGTATTTCGCTGAAGAAAAAAACGATGTTCACATAGCAGCGGCAGGCTCTCTCCTTGGCGTGAAATTGGCTGGCCCAGAATCATTTCCAGTAGGGAAGGTGAATCTTCTTTATCTCTATCCAATGACATTTTTGGAATTTCTCGATGCTATGGGGGAATCCAGATACAAAAAGCTGCTTGAAAATATCGACGCACTTGTTCCGATTACTGAAGCGTTTCATTTATATCTGATCGATATACTTCGCCGTTATTATTTTGTTGGGGGTATGCCGGAAGCCGTCAAGCACTTTGTCGAGACTGGTAATGGACTAGAAACCAGAGTGATTCAGGAAGAAATTATCAAATCCTATGTTTTGGATTTTGCCAAGCATGTGCCGGCAGCCGACATACCCAAGCTTACACTAATTTGGAATTCTATAACCAAGCATCTGGCAAAGGAAAACAAAAAGTTTGTTTTTTCTGCCATTAAGAAAGGTGCCCGGGCTCGTGAGTATGAAAATGCCCTGATCTGGCTGGAAGACACCGGCCTGATTTACAGGGCAAAGGCGGTTGAAGCCGCTAAACATCCCCTCATGCATTATGCGGACATAAGTTGTTTTAAGGTATATGCTCTGGATGTTGGATTGCTGGGAGCCATGGCAGGCACACCTGTTGAGCTGTTGGTGCAAGGGGAACGACTTTTCAATGAGTATGAGGGAGCTTTTGTGGAAAATTATGTTGCCCAGCACCTGGTTTCGCATTTCCAACAGCAGCTTTATTACTGGCGAAGTAAAGGCGGAAAAGCCAAGCTTGACTTTCTATGTGAATTCGCAGACAGGATCTGTCCGCTGGAGGTTAAAGCAGGTATTAATACAAAGAGCAAAAGTCTGCGCTCATATGATTTACAGTTTAAACCGCCCTTTCTTGCGCGGACAAATCTGCTTAACTTCAAAAAGGATGGTAAAATATGTAATCTGCCGCTTTACGCCGTATCCCAGTTACCCAAATATCTTTTACAATCTAACTGATCGGGAATTGAGAATACTTGGGTCAATAGTAAACCTAACCCCCCCCCTACCCTTTGATTTTTTAATAAATTATGCGTTTTTTTAAACTGAAGTTCCTTGAAAAAAATGGAAGTTTACTTTATGATATCAAAGAATTAGATATGTTTTTAGTAACTTCTCAATAAGTTCCGGCAATGCTAAAATATGAGCGAGTTTATGGTTAAATTATTGGCAAAGTTGTTTACGAAAATTCTTGGAGGCTTATCAAAATTCACCTTGAACTTTTTCAAGTATGTGATAAATCTTAATATCTTTGAAGTTTTTTACATTAACTTAAAATTATATAAAAAATGTCCCTA
>JAFCZU010000058.1 GCA_019314185.1 Deltaproteobacteria bacterium
AAGTTGCGTTATAGTTTTAGCAGTGCTTTTTCTTGGCATGTGTATTTGGGAGGGAGCTATCGCGTGGCACACAGATTGGGACTTTTCTTTTGGGATGATGCCCTAACTCCGAACCTTTTGAAAACAAAATGGTGAGGAGTATTTTTTTGTTTAATTTTTATGCACTGTTGACATTTTGGTGAAAAGTTGTATGCTATATTATTGTTGGTGATTACACCTTTAAATAAATTAATAATAGATATAGGATTTTTATTTGTCATTTTGAATCCGTTAGGGTGAGAAATCTATGAATTATACTATGTAGAAATAATGTATATATTAAGATAATTCTTAGATCTCTCAGTCGCTGCGGCTCCTTCGGCTCCTTCGAGATGACAGAAAGTGAAGAAATCCTAAGATAATAATTTAAAAAATGAAAAACATAAAAAAGTTTTTTGGCGCGGGGATGGCTTTAATAATTTTTGCATTTCCCTTAATTTCTCTCGCCAATTCGGAAGCGGGGAGCGCGGTAAATAACGCTCATCATTCCGATCCGATAGCGCCAGTGTTGCTTGGGCTAATTATTATTTTACTTGCCGCGAAAATTGGCGGGGAATTGTTTGAAAAAATTAAACAGCCAGCCGTTTTGGGAGAGCTGATCTTTGGAATGTTAATCGGTAACATTTTTTTATTTACTAATGGAGCGTTTTCGCTTGAACATTTTTTTGAATCTGAAGCAATTGACATCATGGCGCGCTTGGGTGTGATGATTCTTCTTTTTCAAGTCGGGCTGGAGTCAAATATTAAAGATATGATGAAGGTCGGAATTTCGTCATTTATTGTTGCGATCATCGGAGTCGCCGTGCCAATGATTCTGGGATATTATGTGAGCAGTTTGATTATTCCCGAGGCGGGATTTAATGTTCATTTATTTATCGGCGCGACTTTGACGGCAACTTCCGTGGGAATTACGGCGCGGGTCTTAAAAGATCTTAATAAGCTAAATACTCCCGAAGCAAAAATTATTTTGGGCGCGGCGGTAATTGACGATGTTTTGGGCTTAATAATTCTTTCTATTGTTTGCGGGATTGTTATTTCCGGGGTAGTGAGCGCCAGTTCAATTGCTTATATCAGCGCTACCTCAATTATCTTTTTAGTCGGCTCTATTTTAGTCGGCTTATGGCTTTCTCCTAAAATCGGCGTTTGGGTTTCAAAAATGAAAGTGGAAGGAATGAAGATTGTGACAGCATTTCTTTTTTTGTTTGTAATGAGTTATTTGGCGGATATGGCCGGGCTGGCGACAATTGTCGGCGCTTTTGCCGCCGGGCTTGTTCTTGATGATGTTTCTTTTCGAAATAAAAGGGAACATCACATTGAGGTTTTGGTTAAACCGCTTTATTGCATTTTCGTGCCAATCTTTTTTGTTTTAATGGGCATTCAGGTTAAACTGGATGTTTTTTTTGATCCAAAAATTATTCTGATCGCTCTTGGCATAACCGCCGCTTCAATTATCGGCAAGCAGGCGTGCGGGTTAGGAGTTCGGTGCAAACAGGCAAGCAAATTGACAGTCGGTATTGGAATGATTTCTCGCGGGGAGGTTGGATTGATCTTCGCTGGCATTGGAAAAGAAATCGGCGTTATTAACGACTCAATCTTCGGCGCGATTGTGATTATGATTATCTTGACCACTTTGGTAACACCGCCTTTGTTGAAATGGAGTTTATTGAGGGGGGATGAAGATAAAAAAGATAATTTAAATAAAGAAACAGAAAAACAACCGCGTGTTTGCGGTTATAAGGGTTGAGTTAAGTTTTTTAAGAAAATATTTTTAAATAAAAAATCGATGCTGGAACATCGGTTTTTTAAAAATAAAATTATATATAAAGACAAAAGTTTTTTAATTATGCCTTAAGAAATATCTGGTTCAGGTCGGAGACACTGAACCAACGATCAGAGTTATTTTGTATGTTGTAAGTCAGTAGTTATTATCAGTTATAGTGGTATTATTTTAAATTCAACCAAAATAAATTTGTCATCTCGAAGGAGTCGCAACGACTGAGAGATCTATGCGTTGGATAAATATAACTATTCTACCCATATAATAATATTCTTAGATTTCTCACTCCGCTGCGGCTCCATTTCGAAATGACAAAGGAGATGCTGAATTTAAGTAATACCACTGTATAAGTTGTATTGGCGGAGAGGGAGGGATTCGAACCCTCGAGGCCCGTGAAGACCTAACACCTTAGCAGGGTGCCCCTTTCAACCACTCAGGCACCTCTCCATTATTTTAACATGTTAGTATGGGAAGCTCTGAAAAACTAATAAATTTCTTTTTTATAATTTATTTTTTGCCTTAAATCCTGGATTCCTGCCTCCGCAGGAATGACAAAAACTGCGTTTTTCAGAGGTTCCTATGTTCAAATGTTAAAATGAACGCTGCGGAGAGTGGAGGATTCGAACCCCCGGGACCCGTGAGGGCCCTCCGGTTTTCAAGACCGGTGCATTCGACCGCTCTGCCAACTCTCCGAATTAACTTATAACTTAAAACCCATAACTTATAACTTAAAATAGCATTACGCTTTAAGTTTGGCAAGGGCGCACGTAGTATTAAGTAGTGAGTATTAAGTATTAAGCAGTGCCGACATTATCGTGCTTAATACTTGCTACTTAATACTTGCTACTGTTTTCCTCTTTCCAAATCTTCAAAATATAGATATAATGTTTACATTGGCGGCAACGCTAAATTTAGATAAATAAAACAAAACACATGGCAAAAGAAACTAAAACTAAAACTAAAACTAAAAATGTAAAGAAAAAACCAGTGACGAAGAAAAAGAAAGGTGAAAAAAGAAAAGTTGTAAAAAGCAAAAACCCAAATAAGAAAATTAAAAAAACAATTAATAAAAGTAAAAGAAAAAGCGTAAAGAAAAATGAGTATCTTGCGGAGTGGACGGCGTTGGAATTTACGAAGACGAAAGAAGAAATTTTTTGGTATTATGTCAGCATAGGAGCTGCCATACTAATGGTTTTTTGGTCATTATACCAGAAAAATTTTATTGTTACCGTGACATTTTTTCTTTTGATTTTAGTTGTGGCGTTTCAAATTAGCCACAAGCCAAAAAATATCAAATGCAAGATTGATTTGGACGGAATAATTATTAATGATGTAATTTACAAATATAATAATATTAAATCATTTGAGGTTATTCAAAATGATGATTTTAATTTGCTCAAGTTCAGACTTAAAAACGCTATTTTGCCCGTTAAAGAAATTCAGCTTGCAAAACAGAACCCATATTATATTCGCGCGGCCTTAGAATATTTTTTGCCAGAAGAAGAGCAGAAAGAAACTCTTGTTGGTTTTGAAAATAAAAATGGTCTTGATGATGAATATTTATCGGAAGAGGATTTTTATGAATATCTGAAGAAGAATAAATAATAATTAAATTGTTTCATTGCTAAATTGTTATATATAGTAACGCTTAGAAATTGATTGAAATTCGTATTTCTACGAGTTTCTATAAATTTCTATAATTATATTATGTATAACAATTTGACAATAGAGCATTTAGCAATTTATTTTGTCCTCGTAGTTTAATGGATAGAACGCGGGTTTGCGGAATCCGTGATGAAGGTTCGATTCCTTCCGAGGACACAAACGGCATTTTAACATATTAACATTTAAATATATTAATATTCCAAAAGTTACAATTAGTGTTATAAATTATAACGATAAGAAATTTATTTTTCAGGCGATTGAATCGGCGGTTAATCAAAGTTATCCGAATTTAGAAATAATTATTACGGACAATAATTCCACGGATGGGACGAGGGAAGAAATTGAAAGCAGGATTCTTGGATGGGAAGAGAAAAGAAAGGAAGTAAATTATCTAAAAATCCCCCCAGCCCCCTTTGACAAAGGGGGAGTAAATGAAATCCCCCCAGCCCCCTTTGACAAAGGGGGAGTAAATTTTATTAAGTATATTAAAAATTCCGAGAACGCTGGGTTCGGGCGGCCGCATAATGAGGCGATGCGGATTATGAAGGGCGATTTTATTTTGCTTTTAAATTCTGACGCAATTCTAACTTCTGATTATATCAAAAAGGCTTTAAAGCCTTTTCGTGATTCAAAAGTCGGCGCCGTTCAGGGAAAATTGTTGCGTTATAATTTTGACAAAAATGAGTTGTGTAAAGATAAGGAAAATTTAAAATTGAATATTATTGACACAACTGGATTGATGATGCTAAAAAACAGGAGAATAGTTTGTATCGGGCAAGGAGAGCCGGATAGCGGTCAATTTGAGAAAGAGAGAGAGGTTTTTGGCGCCGATGGAGCTGTGCCAGTTTATAGGAAAGAAGCGCTTGAAGATGTGAAGCTACGGAAATTGAAAACTGCGCTGCCGACGAAATCCCCCCCGCCCCCTTTGCGAAAGGGGGAGTTTCCAAGGGGGGAGTTTCCAAAGTATGAATATTTTGATGAGGATTTTTTTATGTATAAGGAGGATGTGGATTTGGCGTGGCGGTTGCGGCTTTATGGGTGGAAGGCGGTTTATAATCCTTGCGCGGTTGCTTATCATGGCCGCGGTTCGGGTGACAGTATGGCAAAAAGTTATGTAGATATTATAAAAGAGAGAAGAAAGATAAATGTTCGCGCGAAATATCTTTCGTTCAAACATCAACGCTTAATGCAAATAAAAGATGATTTTCCGTCTTTGCTCTTTACAAAACATTTGCCTCGCTTTATCATAAAAGAAGTTGGCGCGTGGGCGTATATGATGATTTTTGAAAGATTTACGATTAAAGTTTTGAAAGATAAAGATTTACGATTAAAGTTTTGAAAGATCTATATCATGATGCCCCGTTATTTTTGAAGAAGAGAAAGATGGTGATGAAGAAGAAAAGGATGGGGGCGAAGGGGATGGAGAAATGGTTTGAATAAAAATTATAAATAAGATACAAGGACACAAGATACAAAAATCAAACAAATTCCAAATCACAATAACCAAACTCTAAACTGTTTGGAATTTGATTTTTGTGATTTGTTTGTATCTCGTTTCTTGTATCCTTGTATCTTTCTTCCGTGTTTTAATAAAATTCACAAACGAAAAAATAACAACACAACAATGCGCTTATCCATTATTGTCAACCACTATCGCACGCCGGAGATATTGAAAATCTGTTTGCGTTCTATTAAAGAGAATTTAAAGAAGGCTGATTTTAATTGGGAAATAATTTTGACTGATGTGGCAACCATTGAAAAGACTTCGGAGATGATGGAAGATGAATTTAGCGAGGTTATTTTTATTTCCAATAAAAATAATATCGGCTTCGGGAGATCGGTAAATGCCGCGGTTAAAAAAGCAAGGGGCGATTATTTTTTTATTGTTAACGCCGATATCATAATTGATAAAAAGGGAACCATTGAGAAATTGCTTGACTTCATTGAAAAAAATGGCGATGTTGGCATGGTCGGACCGAAATTATTAAATGTGAACAATACGGTTCAGCAATCCTGTTTTCGGTTTTACACGCCGCTAACCGTAATTTGCCGTCGGACACTTTTGGGAAAAACATTTTTAGGAAAAAAAGTTTTGAATAAGTTTTTAATGAAGGATGTTTTTCAGGGGAAAAAAATAACCGAACCAGTTCTGGTCGATTGGCTGATGGGTTCCGCTATGATGGTTAGAAAATCTGATCTGAAAAAAGTCGGAATTTTTGACGAGAGATTTTTTATGTATTTTGAGGATGTTGACTGGTCGCGAAGATTTTGGGAAAATAATCTCAAGGTGATTTATTTTCCGCAAGCTGTGATGTATCATTATCACTTTCAATCAAGTAAAAAAAATTCTTTGTTTAATTCTCTCCTGACGAAATACGCGCGCATCCACATTGAGAGCGCGTTGAAATATTTTATGAAATATAAATTTAGGAATGTGAAATATGGGAAGTAATCAAATTGTTTTAGATTATAAAATTCAACAGCATTGTCATCCTGAGCTTGTCGAAGGATGGCAGACTCGCTGAATTTGTCACCCTTCGACAAGCTCAGGATGACAAATTCAGCTATTGTTTAATTCAAAATAATACTAACACTATGAAAATTAAAAAAGCTATTATGCCCGTTGCCGGGTTTGGAACGAGGTTTTTGCCGGCAACAAAAGCGCAGCCGAAAGAAATGCTGCCGATTGTAGATAAACCGATAATCCAATATTTAGTTGAGGAAGCGGTTGCGGCCGGAATTGAGGAAATTATATTCGTTACCGGACGCGGGAAGCGCGCTATTGAAGATCATTTTGATTATTCTTTTGAGTTAGAACAAACATTAGTGGAAAAAAACAAACTTGATCGCCTGAAAGAAATTTACAAATTGCCTACTCTCGCTAAGTTCGCTTTTGTCCGCCAGCCGAAACCTCTTGGCGACGGAGACGCGATTTTAAAAGCAAGGCATTTAATTGGCGATGAGCCTTGCGCTATTTTATTTGGTGACGATATCGTTGATTCTGAAAAACCATGCATAGGACAGCTAATGGAAGTGTTTGAAAAATACGGAGATCCCGTTATGGCTTTAGAAAAAATTCCGAAAGAAGAAGTTTGCAAATTCGGAGTCGTCCAGCCGAATAAAATTTCTGAAAGAACTTATGAAATAAAAGACTTAGTGGAAAAGCCCGCGATTGAAAAGGCGCCGTCTAATCTTACGATAGTCGGAAAGTATATTATAACTCCGGATGTTTTCGATGAATTGGAAAAAGTAAAACCTGGAAAAGACGGTGAGATAAGATTGGCAGACGCTCTGAAATCTTTAATTTCCCGCAAGGCGGTTTATGGATATGAGTTTGAAGGAAGAAGATATGATTGTGGAAGCAATTATTTAAAGGGGCTGGAGTTGTAGTAATAAGTAGACAGTATTGAGTATTAAGCAAAAAAATAACGCAATAAGCATTTATTGCGTAAACTTTATAGTTCTTTCAACCGAGGGTTCCATAGTCTCCGCAGAGCTGTGGAACCCAGAGTGCAAGACTTGCAAATGCGGTGCCACAGCCTCACTACGCTGCGGCTCCGTTTTGGACTATGGCACCGTCGGTGTAGTAAGTAGTCAGTATTAAGTATTAAGCAAAAAAATTACGCAATAGGAATTTCTATTACGCAAAAATGATAATCTCTTCGCTTTCCGCAGAAACACTTCTTACACCTTTGTGTGCAAAAATAATAATTTTTTTATTTCCTGCAAGAATACCAATTACATTTTTGATATCTACGGAACGCCCGTTGTCAAATGTTATTGATTCTTGTCCGATTTCTAAGCTTTCAATGTCTTTTATCGGTTCCGGTTCTCCTCCGCTATAATCAATGTAAAAATTTTTACTGCCGGAAGCTTTCTTTTTTTCTATAGTTTCTTTAATCAATTCAATGTCTTCTTCTTTAAGGAAAGTTATCAACTTTCTCACCTCCCTAATTGAAACTGTCAACATTATTATACAAATATAAAACTTTGTCAAATCAATTTGAACTATCCTGAGTTTTTATGAGAATAGCTATCAATATCAATGAATTAACTTTAAATCAAAATACCGGCGTGAAGGTTTATACGCGGGAGATTGTGAATGCGTTGGGGCGGGTTGATAGAGAGAATAAATATTTATTGTATTGTCGTAGGGACACAAAATTTTGTGTCCAGAAGGGCATAAAATTTTATGCCCCTACGAATAATAATTTTAAATTAAAAACATCAAAATCATTATTGCCGTTTTGGACATATTTTAAATTTCCGCGGGAAATAAAAAAAGACAAGCCGGATGTTTTATTTATGCCGATTCAGTCAGCGCCTTTTTTAAAAAAGCCGAAAGATATAAAATTAGTTATCACAGTTCATGATTTGGCGTTTTTGCTTTTCCCAAAACACTTTACTTTTAAAGACAGATTCCTGCTTAATTTTCACACGAAAAGAGCTATTCGGATGGCGGATAGAATTATCGTTCCGTCTAAAGCGACGAAAAACGATATCATAAAATTTTATGGAGTTGACGGGAATAAAATAAAAGTTATTTATCATGGGGTAGAGACGAGGCAATGCCTCGTCTCTACGACTCAGCAACTTTATATTCTTTTTGTCGGATCAATTCAGCCGAGGAAAAATATAGTTAGGCTGATTGAAGCGTTTGAAATATTGAAGAATCCCCCTAACCCCCTTTTACAAAGGGGGAATTGGGCAGAAGAAAATCCCCCTAACCCCCTTTTTCAAAGGGGGGATTTGGCTCCCCCTTTCAAAAAGGGGGCGGGGGGGATTAAGCTAATTATTGCCGGCGGCAGAGGATGGATGGCGGATGAAATTTATAAGAAGGCAAAGGGAAGCAAATTTTCTGATGATATAATATTTATGGGAAGTGTTAGCGATAATAAGTTGGCTGATTTATATAAAAACGCCGCGATTTTTGTTTTGCCGTCTTTATATGAAGGGTTTGGCTTGCCGGTTTTAGAAGCGATGAGTTATGGAATTCCCTGCGTGATAAGCGACAATTCTTCTCTCAGTGAAATTGCCGGTGATAGCGCTTTGCTTGTTGACGCTTATAATCCAAATGACATAGCCGAGAAAATAAATGTTTTGCTAAATGATGAAAAATTAAGAAAAGAGTTGTCGGAAAAGGGGATTGAAAACGCGGGGAAATTCAGTTGGATTAAAGCGGCGGAGAAGACGCTGGCAGTATTAAGTAGCGAGTAGTGAGTATTAAGCGCGAATGGCGTTGATCGCCCTTAATGCCAAATACTTGATACTTAATACTAATATGCTATACTACACCTTGTAATAAAGGGTGTTTTTTGTTTGTCTAAAAATATGTTGTAAACAAACAAAAATCGGGCATCCGATACAGGAGTGTAACACGGGGTGTAACGGGGTGTAACATTTTTTTAATTCATTCGTTTACTAATAATGAAGACATTAAGCGATTTTGAAGAAAAATTAATTTTGAAAAGGGCATTGGCGAAAGAAGCGTTTTCTGAAATTTATGATTTTTATATAATAAGAATCTTTCGTTTTATTTATCTAAAAACAAGTTCTAAGGAAACGGCAGAGGATTTGGCGTCAGAAGTGTTTCTGAAATATTGGAAGCGGATAAAAGAGGGAATGGAAGATGAGAGTTTGGGCGAGGTTATCTCTAATGATAAGACGAAGTCATTTCTTTACAAAATTGCCAGAAACTTAATAATTGATTTTTATCGAAAGAAGGAGTTTCCAACTGTTGAAATCGATAGCGATATCAAAGATAAAATACAGGATCAGAAACAAGATATTTTAGCTTATATAAGCGCAAAACAGGAAGTTGAAGAAATGATGGAGGCGCTTCGTAAATTAAAGGGTGAATATTGCGAAATAATAATTTTGCGGTATGTTGAGGAGTTATCTATTTTGGAAATAGCGGAAATAATAGGGAAATCAAGCGGTTCTGTGAGGGTTCAGCTTCACAGAGCGACGAAAGCGTTGAAATCAGTAGCAAGTATTAAGTAGCAAGTATCAAGCATGGAGAAAATAAAATCTTTTACTGATTTAATTGCATGGAAAAAGGGACATCAATTGGTAATAGCAGTTTATAAAGTAACCAATGAATTTCCTAAAAAAGAAATGTTTGCTTTAACAAACCAAATATGTCGTTGCGCTGTTTCTATCACTAGCAACATTGCTGAAGGATTTTCCAGAAAAGGAATTAAAGAAAAAATACAGTTTTATTATATGTCTTTAGGCTCAGTGACAGAATTACAAAATCAACTTTTAATAGCAAGAGATATTGGTTATTTATCAAAAGAAGGATTCAATAATTTAGCTAAGCAAACAATAGAAGTCAGCAAGTTATTAAATGGGTTAATTAAAAGTTTGAAAAAAACAGTAAGTAATTAGCAGTAAGTATCAAGCAGTGCCGCCACCGTCGTGCTTAATACTTACTACTTGATACTTAATACTAATAGTATGGATATTTTTTCAAAACTGAATAGTTTAAAATCAATAGAGCCCAATAAAAACTGGGTTGTTGACGCGAAAAAGAGGGTTTTGTCTGAAACTCCTGTTTTTGGGCGAAAAAGTGTTTTGAAAAATATTTTATTAAAAGTGGATTCCCGCCTCCGCGGGAATGACAAGGTATGCTTTGGGAATGACAGAGCGCGCATTCTTGACAAAAAGTCAAGTTTAGGTTTTAATTTGCAAAATTTATTTCAAAATTTATCATTTAAAAAGTTGATGGTTCCGGCATTTTTGCTGGTTTTTGTGTTATCTGGCGGTATTTTCACTGTTGGCGCGTCAAAATCAAGTTTGCCGGGCGAATTTTTATATTCAATTAAGATTATTAACGAAGATATGGCCATGGTAATTGCTCCAGAAAATAAAAAGGTAACGATTGAAGTGGAGCACGCAGGGAAGAGATTGGAAGAAATAGCTGAAATAAGCAAAAAAACTTCTGATGTTGAACAGCAGAAAAAAATAGGGCAATTGATGGAAAGATTTGAGGAAAAGATGAGTAGCGCTAATGATCGTTTAGCAAATACAAGCGGAAATGGCGAGAAAACGAAAGTTGCTAAAGTAATAAATACTCAGAGCAAGAAATACACTGAAGTTTTAGCCAAAACAACAGATGATCTTCCTGCCGTGGT
Source organism: Deltaproteobacteria bacterium (assembly GCA_019314185.1). The sequence continues at coordinate 10,618 of JAFCZU010000058.1, forward strand.
TAAAGATGAGATTGTAGAAGAAATTGCTAAAGCAATTGATTCAAGCGAGGAAATATATCTAACTTCCTTAGCGGTAATTACTGAAGGAAAGAAGACAGTTGATGGCGCGGGTGAAGAAGATAAAGACGATAGCGCGGAAGATGGCGAAGAAATTACAGACACGGAAGAAGATACTGAGGAAGAGCCTTTAGTTAGTGATAGCGACGATGATTTTGAGGAAGGCGATGTTAAGGGGGATGAAGATGAGAATAATCAGCTTGATCTTGTTGATTCTATTGATGATGTTAATGGAGAGGATTTAGCAGATGAAGATGCTGATAAAAGTGAAGATGAGGAAGAAGTAGTTTCAGACGAAACGGAGGAAGAAATAATAAAGATAGAAGCTGATGAGGAAGTTGAGGAAAGTAGTTTGTAGTATCCTGTCATTCTGAACTTGTTTCAGAATCTATTATCTGTTTCATTTTAATTTATCTATTTAATATAAACTATCACCTACGACACAGACACAATTATTTTTTAAATGTTGTAATTATGTTTTCAGTTTAACTGAAATGTCTGAAGATTTGTAGGTTTAGTTATTGTAAAATACAGAGGATCTTGAAACAAGTTCAGGATGACAAAATGTTTATTTTGATTTTAGAGGGAATTATATCGTAACGCAAACTGAGTTATTGGGTGGTAGGGGTTTAAATTTTAAATCTCTATGAATAATGAAAAGGTTTGTTAGGTCGATTAGATTTGTATGAAAATGCGATTTATTGTGTTTTTGTATTATGATCTATAGCAAGCTGTTGGCGCGAAAATATAATTCTGAAAATATATATTCCATATATTAATTAACAAATTATGTAATTTAGAAAATTTGGATTGTTTCAAGCGGTATGCAGAGGCGCGTTGCAAAAGCGTCTCTATAAAAGGAGGTGTAAAAATATTTTGCGTCTCTACAGACCAAAAGAGCAAAACTGTTTCTAAATTATGGAGATATAAAAATTTATGAGTTTATCTATTAAGAAAAAGGCAATCAAGAAAGCTATTTCTGTTATGACTATGATTATGACAGTGACAGTGATGTCTAATGTAGGATTCCTAAACACATCCTTAGTAATGGCGGATGTTGTTGATGGCGCTTTGATCAAATCAAACGCTACCAACCCTGACGGAACTCCTTCACTGTCATCTCTTGATGTCTATATTGTAAAGCTTGTTGGAACAAAGAAGTTCAAAAGATTAGTTTTGAATCCTACTGTTTTCAACAGCTATGGACACTTAAATTGGGGAGACATTCAAACTGTTTCTCAATCTGTAATTGATGAGTATACAACTTCCGCTTTGGTGAGAGTTGACACTGATCCTGACGAAAAAGTTTACGCTATGGCTCCGGAAAATGATACTGGAAAAAAGAGCTGGGTTAATGTAACTTCAGCTGAGTTCTTAGGCGTTGCTGGTTCTGAAGGTGGTGATTCAATTTATACTATTAACGCAACTGATGGTGGTAGTTATACTGCTGTTGGTGATTTGACTACTGTTACTCAATTAGAAACTTTCTATTCAGCGGGGACTTTGCCAGACGCGCCAGCGGTTGGAGCAGGATTAACTGTTTCTTTGGGATCTAACACTCCAGCAAGTTCAAATATTGCTAAGGGTTCTAGTATGAATTTTACTGAACTGGTATTCACAAATGGCACTGGTGATACAACTATCTCTAAGATATATATTACTCGTTATGGTTTATCTAATACTAGCGATGTAGAAAATGTCAAATTAGTTGATGCTGATGGAGTTCAATGGGGTAGTACAGCAAGCAGTTTGGGCAGTACTGGAAAAGCAACATTGTTTTTTACCACACCTTTATCTATTGCAGCTAACACTTCAAAGACTTATCTTATTAGAGCGGGAGCTCCTTCTGGAGCCGGTGCTGGTAATACGGTAGCTTTTGGAATTGCTTCAGTTGATGATATAGTATCTTCAGCCACCATTACTGGTTCATTCCCTATACAAGGAAATGCAATGAGTATCGCTGGTCTTACTATTGGTACTGTTAGCGTTGCAACTGATGGAACTATAACTGATTCCACTCCTGACATAGGAGACACAAGAGTATTAGTTAATAAATTCAAAGTTACAGCCGGTTCTACCGAGGGTGTTGTTATTGAAAATATGACTCTCTTAGAATCTGGATCAACAGCGTCAAGCGATACTGCTAATATTGAATTGTTTGATGTGACTGATAATGTATCTTTGGGCACAGTAGCTAATTGGAATTCTGAAGGAAAAGCTGCTTTTACTGGATTAAATATTGATCTGGCTAAAGGCGAAACTCACAGATTCAGATTGTATGTTGATGTTCTTAATGGTTCCGGTCTAACGATCAATGCTGATTTCATTGACGGATCTGATGTCTTGATGAATGCTAAAGGAGCTTCTTACGGCTTTTATATTACACCAACTATTCTTGCAAGTTGGAATGGTAAAGGCGCGGCTGATCAGACTATTAATTCCGGAAGTTTGACTATTTCAAAGTCTAATGTTACTCCAGCTACTGGAAATATTACCGAAGCTGACAGTCAAAGATTGACTACTTTTGATTTTGAAGCTAAGGGAGAAGAAGTCATTGTTTCTTCAACAAAAATTACGATGACTGTTGCCGGTGAAGCCGATGGAGCTGACTTTATCAACTGTGTTTTGGTTGATGTAGATGGCGTTACTGTGGCTGGTCCTGGCGATGTTACTGACGCTTTGGATTATGTTACTTTCAGTGAAATGTATATTGTTCCAGTTGGTGTTAATCAATATTCTGTTGAATGTACTGTTTTTGACAGTGATGCTGATGATTGGAGCACAGGATCAAACGATACTGTAATTGCCGGTATTGCCGCTGCAGGTGATGTAACCGCTAAAGGATACACAACAGGTACTGCAATTGTTCCGGGCGGTTCTTACGCTGCAAATGGAAACACTCAAACCATTAAATTCGGTGTCTTAGCAGCTACCACATTAACTACGCCTGCGGCTCGCAGTATTGTAGATGGCGCTTCGGATGTAACTTTAATGGAAGGTGCTATAAATGCTAATAATTCTGGTGAAGATGTTGTTGTTGATACTATAATTATTGAGGACACTATATCTAGCGCTGGAAGTGGCACTGATGTTGACAATTTGGAAATTTGGGCTGATTTGGATGATAATGGAAGCTATGAAACTAAAGTTTCTAACACAGAACAACTAACAGGCGCTAATCTTGTTGAAACTACTTTGAGCTTTACCTTAACAGCTCCTATTACTGTTGAAAAAGATACGGAAGTAAGAGTAGCTTTGATTGGTGATTTCAGCACAGCTGCTGACACAGGCGATGAGCATACATTCAGCTTTGACACAGATGCTGGCGATGTTTCTGGAACAGGAACTGATACGGGAACTACTATTGAAGCTACTCCTACTGGAGACGGGCAAAAAATCACTATTGCCGCGGCTGGGACATTAACTGTTTCAGTTGATTCTTCTAGTCCAACTGATTATACTGGAGACACTGATTATCTTGTTGAAGCAAATGTTACAAAGGAAACTTTAGCTGTCTTTAAGCTGAAAGAAACTAGTGGCGCTGAAGCCCTTGAATTGGATACTTTTAAGATTACAGATGGTGGAAGTGATGTTGTTGCCACTAAATATTATTTATACGCAAGCGCGAGGGCTGATGGCGGTTCTACTGCCGATCCTATAGCTGAACAGACTCCAGTTGACGGTTTAGCTACTTTCTATGTATCTGACGGTGCTGTAGAGATTCCTGCTGATGGAAGTGTTAAATTAACAGTTAAGGGCGATATTGCTAATGTTGACGGAACTACTGTTGCTAATGAAAATACTCTTCAGGTAACAGTTGCTGCTGCTAATACTGATGTTGTTACGCACGGCTTATCTTCTGGTACTACAGTAAATGGCGCTAGTTCTGCTTATAATGGACCTTTCTTTATTCTTCTGTCATCTGTTCCAACAGTCACATTTGCTGATGGTTGGGGAGATAATTATAATAAGACATTGAATCAAGGAACTTCAGTCCAAATTGCCAGAGTTCAAGTTACTGCTGGCGCTAAGGACATTAGCTTTGATAATGCGAACACTCCTTACTTCAATATTCAAATAACCGCCTCTGCAAAAGCGCCTGGTTATTCAGATGGCGGTGTGGTAATATTTAAGTCTGATGGTGTTACATTGCAGACAACTGGTACTATAGCTTATGGTAATGCAGGTGCGATAATACAAGCTGATTGTGAATTTACTGCTGATTGGATTATTCCTGCTGGCGAAACTAGATATCTTGATATATATGCTGATACTACCGAGTTCATTACTGCTGGTGACACTTTGCAGGTTTCATTAGATGAAACTGCCGCTGATGTTACATTTAGCATTGAAAGCAATACTGCTAATTATGCTTACGGTAAAATCTTGAATCGTGGTATTCAGTATGGCGCTAGTTTCTCTAAGTAATTGATAGATATCTAAGTTTCTCGATAGCTAAAATCGACAGGTTGGGATAACAATGAAGATTATTGCCAATCAAAAAACACCCTCGAATTCTCGGGGGTGTTTTACTTTTTTTGTTTTTTTGTGTATAATAAAAATAACGCTAAAATACTTTTTAAATCAATGAATCAAAAATCAAAATATATTTTAATCTGCTTAGCCGCAATCGCCATAATTATCTTTATGGTTTTTTCGCGCGAAGAAAATAATAATAATAAAACACAAGAAGATAATATTAGCGATAACATCAACGCTGTAGTCCCAATCACAAGCAGTAAAAAAGAAAAAGAAATTATTATTAAAAGCGACGAAGAAACAGTCGTCATTGAAAGCGGAGAAGAGATTATTGTTGGAAAATGAGGGCTGTAAATTTGAAATCTCATGAAGACATTTTTTTGACATTGATCTTTTAATTTTGTATAATATAAACACAGATAGAAAATAAATGAAAAAAGAAGATATTAAAAAAATTGTAAAATATTGGCAAAAAACTGCCGAGCATGACTATGAAGTTATGCTTTGTCTATTCAAAGGAAAGAAATACTCCGATTCTTTGTTTTTTGGCCATATTGTTTTGGAGAAAATTTTGAAAGGATTGGTAGTAGAAGAAACAAAAAAAGAGGCGCCCAAAACTCACGATTTGGTTAGATTGGCGGAAATTACCAAGTTGGAATTACCAAGTAAAACTTTGGAATATCTGAAAATAGTAAACAGATTTAATATGAGAACAAGATATCCAGATGCAAAACTGGAATTTTATAAGTGCTGTGATTTGGAATACACGAAAAATAATCTTGAAAAAATTAAAAAATTGTATAAAAAACTATGTCAAAAACTCAAGCAGAAAAAATAGTGAAAAAATACGCCACAAAATTAAAAGCGAAAAGATATCCTTTTTCCGCGGTTTATTTATTTGGATCTTATACTAAGGGAAAAGCAAACAGGTGGAGCGACATTGATGTAGCAATAATATCAGACAAGCTGAAAAAAAATTGGAATAAAAACGAAGACATTTTATGGAAATATACAATTGGAATTGATTCTAGAATTGAGCCAATTGGTTTTACGGTGAAAGACTTTCAAGATGATAGCAATCCAATAGTTTATGAAATTAAAAGAACAGGAATCAAGATTGTTTAATAAGTCTATAAAGTCAAAAGTTGCAAAGTCTGACTTTTGACTTTAAGAACTTTATAGACTTTTAATTTATTAATTTAATTTAACAATAACTATGAACAAGAAGAAAAAATTGGTTATTATTGCGGCGGTTTTGATTGTCGCGGCAGTAGCGGGTGGTATATGCCTTTATCCAAAATGGCAGATGAGCAAAGAACATTCAGTGGTTTATTTAAGCACTGGGGAAATTTATATTGGCAAGTTATCGTATTTGTCCGTGCCAAAATTCAAACTGACAGACGCTTATCGCTTGCAAGCGGTAAAAGACGCGGCGGACGAAACTAAAACTAATTTTCAGCTTACTCCCTTAAAAGACGCGTTATGGTCTCCTCAGAAACTTTATTTAAATCCGGACCAAGTTGTTTTTTACGGTCCGATTGAAGAAGGAAGCAGCGCCGGCGAAGCTTTGCGAGACGCAGGCAAGTAAGCAGAGTTCATAAAGCCGTAAAGTCGGCTCATACGCAATTTAATTGTCTTTAAATGAATATCAGATTGCGAATGAATCAGATTGCGAATGAATCAGATCGCGAATGAATCAGATCGCGCAAGTTCCCCCTTTGGAAAAGGGGGTTAGGGGGATTTCTATATTTGACTGTAATTATACCATCAAAACAATATTCTTCGTTTACCTTGTAATAAATACGACTCTATTTAAAAGCGTTAGATTTATTTTATTTTCAAAGCGCGAGGTGGAAATCCCCCTCAGTCCCCCTTTTACGAAAGGGGGAAGGAAGGCTTTTTCAAATTACAGACTTTGTCAGTTATCCACAGGTAAGAAATTTGTTGATAGTTATGTTTTGTGGTATAGTAAAAACAGTTTATGGACTTTCAATTTTATGAACTTTGGACTAACTATATGGATATTATCAAATGCGACAAATGCAAAAAACGGAAAAATAATAAGAATGGAAATGAATGGATAGGTGTTTTTATTTCCGGTTATAGTTTTGGTTGTAAAAAATTTGATTTTTGCGAAAAATGCGCAAAGAAATTTACTGGAAAAGTTGAATCGGCTTTTGCGACAAAACTAAAAACTAAAAACTAAAAACTAAAAACAAAAAATGGCTGGAGGGTCAAAACAAAAATATAGTTTGAAAAATTTTAAGAGGGTGAAAAAATATTGCATCGCGCTTTTTTAGTCGCGGTTTTTTTGTTGGTGTCGTAAGGGCAGGTCGCGACCTGCCCCTACGAAATCAAAATTTAGAATTTGCCAAAGTTTTTCTTTGTGATGTCTTTCGTGATTTGTTTCGCAAAAAAAGAGGAGGTAGGAATTCCCTTTCTCTTTTCTAAAGAAATTAATTATTAAAGATTTAAAGGTCGACTTAGTTTTATGGAGAAAATATTTTTTGGTAAAGGGTGTAATATAAAATTTAATTTATTAGTTAAAAAAATTATGAATAAAATAAAAAGAATTGGGATGGTGATGGCTTTAACGCTGGCGCTATCTCTCTCGGTGAGCAGTCACGCCATGGCGGCGTTGACGATGAACACAACGACTGTCTCTGGCAGTGGAGCGTTGACTCTTACGGGGGCGACTGCTTCTACTTGGTCAACAGCGGCTGGGGATATTACGATTGAGGCAGGGACCACAACAGCGGCTTCAGTGATTTTACTTTCCAATCAGAATGCAGTTGATGCTGTTTATTTACATGCTGATGGAGGGACATCTGATGGTATTAAGATTCATTCCGATCAAGGCACTGGCGTTGCTTCAATTCATCTGTTATCTGATGTTGGCGGTGCCACTATTGATACATCGGGCGACAACAAAGAAATTCGTCTTACTACTGGAACAGGAGATGTGGTTATCGCGGGTAGCGCTTCAGGTACTGACGCTTTAACTATTACTGCTGGAGACGTACTTCTTACTTCGGGACTGTTTGATATGACTATAGGCGATATGACTTTAGCTGATGGTTCAATTACTGTTACTGATGCTGATAATGCCGCTACTTTAAGTGTGACCAACAATACTGCTACAACTGCATCACCATTTGTGCTTGCTGGTTCAGGAGTTTTTACGGGAAATACAACGAGTAGTTTTATGACCGTTACTCCTTCTGGATTAACTACTGGAACTGGTGTTTATCTTCCATTGGCTGCGATGACACAAGGTAAAGGTTTGCATATGGTAGCTAACGCTCTTACAACTGGAAATGAGGTAAATGTTAGTTCTTCTGCTACCGCGATAACTGGCGCTGGTAGATTACTTCGCGTTGATCACACTGGCGCTACTGGTACTGCGGCAGTCTTATCAGAATTTGCTTCTGCCGCTAATGATGAAACAACTATTATGCGTGTAACCGCTTCTGATGTTTTAGCAACTGGTACCGCTTTGGATATTTCTGCTGATGCGATGACTACTGGTACTGCTTTGGACGCTGGCGCGTTAGATGCTCTGACAACTGGAATTGGCGCAAACATTGAATCGGGTGCTACAGCAATAACTGGCGCTGGTAGAGTACTTCGCGTTGATCACACTGGCGCTACTGGTACTTCAGCGATTCTGTCAGAATTCGCTTCTGCCGCTACCGACGAAACAACTATTATGAAAGTAACAGGTTCTGCCGCTTTGGCGGCTGGTGTTGCTTTGGATGTTTCTGTTGCTGCAATGACTACTGGTAAAGCGATTGATGTAAGTGATCTGGCTGCTATTACGACAGGTAAAGCGATTCATGTAGACGCTACAGGTAATACGCAGACAGACGGTATTCTTGTTCATGTTGATTCTGGTTCTAGTATTGCCACAAGTACAGGTAGATCGTTATTAGTAGACCACACTGGTACTGCCGGAGTTGACACTGTTATTGCCGAGGTAAAATCTGCCGCTACCGACGAAACAACTATTATGAAAGTAACAGGTTCTGCCGCTTTGGCGGCTGGTGTTGCTTTGGATATTTCTACTGTTGCAATGACTACTGGTAAAGCGATTGACATAAGTAATTTAGATGCTATTACTACAGGTAAAGCAATTCATGTAGATGCTACAGGCGTTACTCAAACCGATGGCATTCTTGTTCATGTTGATTCTGGTTCTACTGCTCTTACAAGCACAGGCAGATTGTTATTAGTAGATCATACTGCCGTTTCTGGAGTTAGCACCACTGTTGCCGAGATAAAGTCTGTTGCAGCTGACGAAACGATTGTTTTGGGTGTATCAGGCGTTGATCTTACTACAGGCTCAGTGCTTGCACTTACAGGATCAGCTAATAGCGAAATGACTGCAGCGGGATCATTTATAAAAGTAAGCGATGGTACAAACGATGTTTTCCGTGTTGGTTATAATGGTCATATTACAAGTGCTGCTACCGATGTTGCTAATAGTGAACCTGCTCTTACTGTCGCTGGTGGTTTTTCAGGACCCAGTGAAACTGCGGGTAATGCAGCAGGTATAGCTACAGATACGAGAGGACAGGTTGTATTTACTGCTGATGCCGATGCTGGCACAGCAATATTAACCTTTGGTAAAGCATATGCTGCCGCTCCTGTTTGTGTAATAACGCCAGCAGATGCAGAAGCTCAAGCAAATATGGATTTCGCATTTGTAACGACTTCTACAACCGTAATGACTATTAATTACATAACTGGTACGGCCGCAACTGAAGATACTTGGAATTACATCTGTATTGAATAAGAATAAAATTATTATCTAAACCTTCCAAAGTTAATCCCTAAAAGGTCGTAACTTTGCGGTTTGACATTCTGTCGCGCAATAGTAGGGGCGGGTCGCGACCCGCCCCTACGGTGGGCAGGGTGAACAAAAAACTTCTTAATTAAAAGAAGAATAATAATAAATAATATGATAAAAAATAAGCTAAAGATTGGATTGGTTTTCGCTTTAGTGATGATGTTTGGAGCAGTTAATATTGTGGGCGCTGTTGGTCTTACCTATAGCAATGACACAACCGTTGATTTATCAAGTCCAGATATTGATTTGACAATAGTTGCAGCATCAGAAGCTACTACCGTAGTTGTAAACGCGGGAACGATCGTGATAACTTTGCCAATAGGTGGTAACGCTTTTACGATAACATCAGCTAGTCGTCATCTTCTTATAAGTAATGACACAAGCGCGCTTACAAAAAGTTATAGTTGCGACTCAAATAGATTAGAAACATTAGTTGTTACTCCTGGTGCAAGTGTTGCTGAGACTATTACATTAACTCCTGATAGTGCTCAGTGTGTAGGAGCTAGTGGAAGTGGCGGTGGAACTTATATTCCTCCAGCTGACACAACTCCTCCAACGAGCACTTCAATCAGCATTGCCGGCGGAGCGGAAACAACTGAAACGACAAGCGTTACTTTAACTTTAGGAGCGACAGGAGCGAGCTATATGATGATTGCCAATGATGCTGATTTCACCGACGCGAGTTGGGAAACTTATGCTACTTCTAAAGAATGGACG
>JAFCZU010000383.1 GCA_019314185.1 Deltaproteobacteria bacterium
AGATATTTTAGTTGAAAATGAAATCATAATTGAAGTTAAGGCTGTAAAGGAAATCGATACAGTACATTTAGCCCAATGCATGAACTATCTAAGAATAACAGGGCTGAAACTTTGTCTTTTGCTGAATTTCAGCAAACCAAGGGTAGAGATTAAAAGGGTTGTGAATGGCATTTAAATTTGTGGTGACTGATGAGTGTAAATAGAAATCAATCAAAAATAATCCCGAAACCACTGTATTTACAATGGATTAATCCAGTGCAACAAATCCGCGTTCATCTGCGTTCATCTGCGGTTAATATTTTCTTGATGAAGTAGGGGGTATAATGGAAGGCTGGAAAAAAGATAAACTTGGAAATTTGTTAGAATTGGTATATGGCAAAAGTTTACCAAAAAATAAACGTGTAGATGGAAAAATACCTGTTCATGGCTCAAACGGAATTGTAGGTTTTCATAATGTTGCAATAGTGAATGAACCTGGAATTATTGTTGGGCGGAAAGGTTCTGCTGGAAAGGTTCATATTTCAAAAGTTCCTTTTTGCCCTATTGATACCACTTTCTATATAACACAGCAATATTCAAAATTAGATCTTGAATATCTCTATTATGCGCTTAATTTCTTAGATTTGAAACGAATTTTAGGTGATGTCGGTGTGCCAGGACTTAATCGAGAGATGGCATATTTCGAAGAATTGTTTTATCCTCCAGATAAAGCCGAACAACGCAAAATCGCCCACGTATTAAACACGGTGCAAAAAGCCATTGAGCAGCAGGACAAGCTCATCCGTACCACCACCGAGCTGAAAAAAGCCCTAATGCAAAAACTCTTTACCGAAGGCACCAGAGGCGAACTGCAAAAGAAAACCGAAATCGGGTTGGTGCCAGAGAGTTGGGAGGTGGTAGAGTTCCCAAAATTTGTTCTGCTACAACGAGGTAAAGATTTAACTAAAAAGAATTTTATGGATGGTGATATTCCGGTCGCAGGCTCAAATGGTGTTATCGGATACCACAATCAAAGTTTTGTCAAAGCACCTGGGGTTACTGTTGGTAGAAGTGGTTCATGTGGAATTGTGAATTATTACGAAAAAGATTTTTGGGCTCATAATACATCGTTATATGTCAAAGATTTTAACGGAAATGATGAAATGTTTTCTTTTAATTACTTACAATTCCTTGACATTGGAAAATTTAAAACGGGTGCTTCAGTCCCAACTTTGGACAGAAATTCATTAAATACCTTTGAAGTGCCTGTTCCGAAAAAAGAAGAACAAAAAGAGATAGCAAAATATATACAAACAATAGAAAGTAAAATTGAATCCAGTAAAAATAAAAAAGAAACCCTCACCGCCCTCTTCAAAACCCTGCTACACGAGCTGATGACAGGGCAGCGCAGGGTGAATGAGCTGAAATTAGATTAATAAATATTAAGGTGAATTAATATAAAAGTCTTTAAGTAATTGCTAAAAAATAAGAGTGTATCAATATGCAAGCAAGTAATCGAATACTGAATGAATGGTATGGTAAAATACAACGGGGTGAAATAAAACTACCTCGTTTCCAGCGTTATGAAGCTTGGGATTGGAGACGCATATGCAGTCTTATTGATACCATTTCTAATAACTTGCCATTAGGTATTACACTGGTGCTCGAAGTTGGTGAGAAGGAACAATTTATATCCCGCCACTTAGCTACAGCCCCAGAAAGTGATAATAGGGTTTTAGAACATTTGTTAGATGGTCAACAAAGGTTAACGGCATTATGGAGAGTACTCCACAACAACTATGAATGGGATACATATTTTATTTATGTGCCTGATTTTGATGAATATGGAGAAAAAGAAATCGATAAACAGGAAGTTTTTTGCCGTGGACGTTGGTCAAGAAGTAATGGGCAACTTTATCCATTGTGGTGTGATATGCCTGAAGAATGTCTTAAGCGTGGAATGATACCTACCCATTTATTAAGGCCCGAAGATATCCAAGACGAAATTGACGAATGGATTAAGAAAGCTACTGATCACCGCAAACCACAAAACACTGATGAACTTGAGCAGTTTTTTGACTGGAAAAAAACAATAAGCGATAAAATTAAAGATCTGCGGTCAATTATCAAGAATTATAATCTTCCTTATTTATCTCTTCCCCCTTCAACAGAAAAAGATGTGGCACTGGAAGTTTTCATCAACATGAATACCAACAGCAAACCGCTATCTGCTTATGATATTATTGTTGCTGAAATTGAAAGTGTGAAAGGCAAATCATTGCATGATTTACAGAATGAATTAGATGAAAAGTATCCAGATATAAAGTATTATTTTGATCTTTCATATCTAATACTCAACACTTCTGCTCTTTTACAGGAAAAACTTCCCAATAAAAAGGGTTTGTGGAATATGGATAAATCAGTTATGGTTGATAATTGGGATAAAATGGAAAAAGGTCTCAATGAAATGGCGGCCTTTTTACATAACGAAGGGATTATTGATCATGAGCGTTTACCCACCAATGCTGTATTGGCTGTTATTGCGGCACTATTTCCATACATTTCAGATAAAGGTGATGAACGAGGTGTGCATGAATTACTTCTCAAAAAATACCTATGGTCAGCATTTTTTACTGACCGTTATGAAAATGCAGCTGCTTCTCATGCCTACTATGATTACATCACCCTAAAACGAATAATCACTAATGCTACTAATGAAAAGGGGAGCCCTTACGCAGAAGCAGATGTGCCGGTCTTCAACCGTGAATTACATCCTGTTTCAGATGCAGATGAATTACTCACAGCTGGTTGGCCTAAGAGAGAAACAATAAGGGGCAAGGCAATACTTGCAGTTGCTTGTCGGTTGGGCTCTTACGATTTTGCTACTGGTCATAAAATTGACAGAACAAACATTAACAAAAGGCATTATCATCACATCTATCCTGATGCTTTATTGAAAGAAGCAGAGATTGAAAGTTTCCGTGCATTAAATTGTTCACTAATTGCTGATGATACCAATCAAAATATTGGCCGGAAAGATCCATTGCAATATTTGAAAGAACGTTATAAATGGGTTTCCGAAGAGATCGTCAATGAACGTCTAAATTCTCACTTGATACCTGTAGCAGAATTAGCTAATGGTGGATATGAAAATTGTTCATCAGAATCTGAAAGAAAAGAAAAAATCAAAACAGATTTTGAAAACTTCATGAGAAAACGAGCAACACTAATTGCAAAAGCAGCAGAAGAACTCACACAAGGAAAAAATATATCAACTGTAGAAATCTTGAAATTGTCCAATGCCTATACCAACAGAACATAAAAGCGTACAATCCTGCATACTGAAATATACAGATGAAATCAGGGAGCGGATGATTGAGACGTGTGTTAATCATCAACTGCATAACAATCAATAAAATACTAACTGCAGATAAACGCGGATAAACGTAGATACGATACAGTAAATCTGCGTTTATCTGCGGTTCCAATTCACTTAAGAAGACACTTTCATTTCTCAAAATTCGAAAAAGAAAATGACAGCACTCAAACCAACTGAATATAAAAGCGTACAATCCCGCATACTAAAATATGCAAAAGAAATCGGCTGGGCAGTGGTTTCACAAAGCGAAGCCGAGCCAGAGAGAAAGCAAAGCATGCTTCCCGGTTTTTCACAGATACCTTATTTGGAAAAGTAAAAGAATTCAATCCAAGATTCAAAGACAGCAAAGAAGAACTCCTGCGCAAACTCGATCTGCCTTTGCCCACCATTGCAGGAAACCGGGATTTTTTACAGCATCTTCAAGGGGAAAAGACTTTCTTCAGCAAAGAAGAAAACCGTGAGTTTAACCTTGTCCTGATAAACTATGACGAGCCCAGCAAGAATTTGTATGAAGTAACAGAAGAATACTACCTCTTCAATGGACAATATGCCAACCGGGAAGATGTGGTTTTTCTCATTAATGGCATTCCGGTTCTGGTTATTGAGTGTAAGAACGCCACCAAAGACGAAGCCATTGCCATTGGTATAGACCAGATTAGACGGTATCACCGTGAGACCCCGGAGTTTTTCGTTCCCCAGCAGATCTACACAGCAACAGAAAGTATTGGTTTTTCATATGGCGTGACCTGGAACACCATCAAAAGAAATATTTTCAACTGGAAAGAAGAGGAAATCGGCAATCTGGAAGCAAAAGTAAAAAAATATTTTCAACTGGAAAGAAGAGGAAATCGGCAATCTGGAAGCAAAAGTAAAATCATTTTTCAATCAGCAGAACATACTTGATTACCTGAAAAAGTTTATAATTTTTGCCGAGCAGAACGAAGAGTTAAATAAATACATCTTACGCCAGCACCAGAAAACAGCAGTGGAAAAGGTAGTGGAACGGGCAATTGACCTAGACAAGACAAGAGGATTAGTTTGGCATACACAGGGAAGCGGCAAAACCTACACCATGATAAAAACAGGCGAGTTGCTGTTTAAAGCTCCCGAAGCAGAAAAGCCTACCATTCTTTTATTGATTGACCGCAATGAGCTGGAAGACCAGATGCTCAAAAACCTCGATTCGGTCGGTGCAAAAAATGTAGTACAAGCTGAGCACATCATAGATTTGCAAAAAATACTGAAAAATGATTACAGGGGAATTATCGTCAGCACGTTGCATAAATTCAGGGATATGCCTGCTGAAGTTAATATTCGTAAAAATATTTATGTCTTGATTGATGAAGCCCACCGTACCACAGGAAGCGATCTGGGTAAT
>JAFCZU010000708.1 GCA_019314185.1 Deltaproteobacteria bacterium
CACAATCGGGTGCTTTTACAGCATGGGCGGTTTTCCGGCTTTTGCTATGGATAATAGCGCTTTTTTTCAAAAAGGTTCTTGAGTTTGACAGCAGAAAAGATTATTATAATATTTATTTTTTGTGGGCTGGTTTGTCCATGCTTTGGTCATTTACAACGGGCGGTTAATGTATTTTCTATATAACCTAAGTTGAGCGATTTTTTGCGAAAAAATGTGCCGAGATCTTGATGCAGTCCCGCCTGTGCGGGACGAAAAGCGTAGGCATACCAATGGATATGTCGAGACTTTTCACAAGTCCTTGATGCGCAAGAGATTGGTGCGGGTCGAGTAAAAAATTGCTCAACTTAAGTTAAAGTTAAAGTGAGGAATTATGGGCGGGTTATTTGGATGTGTTTCTAAAAAGGATTGCTCAACGGATCTGTTTTACGGAACAGATTATCATTCTCATCTTGGGACTAAAAGGGGTGGGATGGCTGTAAGAAATTCTAAAGGATATGAAAGGGCTATTCATAATATTGAAAATGATTATTTCAGATCCAAATTTGAATCTGATCTTCCTAATTTGCATGGCAATAAGGGCATAGGAATTATTAGCGATTATGACGCTCAACCATTGATAGTGGGTTCTCATTTAGGAACATTCGGAATAGTTACAGTTGGTAAAATAAATAATATTGAGGAACTTGCAAAAAAAGCCTTTGATAAAAAAATGCATTTTTCGGAGATGAGCGGAGGGAAAATAAACCCGACTGAGCTTGTCGCAATGTTAATCGGCAAAAAAGGATCTTTTGAGAATGGAATACAAAATGCACAGGAGTCAATTAAAGGTTCCTGTTCAATGCTTTTACTCACAAAAGACGGTATTTATGCTGCAAGAGATAGATTAGGAAGAACTCCTGTTATAATTGGCAAGAAAGAAGGGGCTTATGCAGCATCTTCAGAAACATGTGCATTGCCGAATCTTGGTTTTGAAATTGATAAATATCTTGGCCCCGGCGAAATTGTTTTTATGACAGCGGATGATAAAATGCAAATCTGTGCTTTTCTCTGGGTTTATTATGGTTATCCTGCATCAAGCTATGAAGAAATTAATGTTGAGTCTGTCAGGTACAGATGCGGTTGTGCTCTTGCTAAGAATGATGATGTTGAGATTGATTTTGTTACAGGAATTCCGGATTCAGGGATAGGGCACGGAATAGGGTATGCTAATAAAAGTAAAATTCCGTATATGAGACCTTTTGTTAAATATACTCCTACATGGCCGAGAAGTTTTATGCCGCAGAGTCAAAGTGTAAGAGATCTTGTTGCAAAGATGAAGTTGATTCATGACTCAATTGTAAGGGGTACGCAGTTAAAGGATAATGTTCAGATATTATATGATTATGGAGCCCTGGAAGTTCACATGCGGATCGCATGCCCTGCCTTGATTTATCCATGTGAGTTTCTGAATTTTTCCACATCACGATCCACATTGGATCTTGCAGGAAGAAAAGCTATAATGAAGCTTGAAAGCAGCGAAGATAACTCAATAGATGAATATGCAATTGCAGGAACGGAAAAAAATTGCGAAATGATTGAAAGAATAAAGCAGAAGTTAAAACTTACTTCTTTAAAATATCAGAAAATTGAAGATCTCGTAGAGGCAATTGGTCTCCCAAAAGATAAATTATGTACTCATTGCTGGGATGGGACCGGTTATTTCTGATAATCTGCGGATTGCATATGAGAATCCACTTTAAGAGAGTTGAGCCGCTTTGGATTGCAGTTGTATTCTGCGGTTTGCTCTTTATATTTCTTTTAGGTTTCCGCCTGGGTTTTTTTCACAAAAAAATTTCCTTAGTACCTTTGAAAAATAAGTTAATGTCTGAGAAAGAATCCTGGATGAATATCCTGCAACAGGATAAAAAGATAGGATATTCCCTTCGCCGCCTTACCCCCGAAGAAAACGGATTTAATCTATTTGAGTTTACTTGTATAAGGCTCAATACAATGGGCATGGTGCAGGATATTTCTATGCATACAAATGCCGAGCTGCATTCTGATTTTTCCTTATCATCATTTCAGTTCAATCTCAGGTCAAGCATGTTTAATTTCAAAGCAAGTGGTAAGGTTGAAGGGAATAAGCTTGCTATTAAAGCTGGTGAACAGGAATTT
>JAFCZU010000384.1 GCA_019314185.1 Deltaproteobacteria bacterium
AGGCATTTTTTTTTTTTTTTTTAATTTAATATTCTAAAGCTTCCGAGGTCCAAAACCTTGGCTTTGGGCTTTTTGAGCTGAGGTAATTTGTGAAGGCATGTCGAGAACCTTTAGAAACGGAAAAATTTACCACAGAGCACACAGAGAGCACAGAGGATGGGGAAGTTCCAACAGCGTTTTAAACACTGTGATTCTCTGTGGTCTCTGTGGTGAAAAAAGAACATTCGAACAAGTCTCTTGCCGTGGAATTCGAAAGCTCGGCCAAAGAAGGTGACGTTAACCCGTTATATTTTTTTGCGACATAGCCCCCGCATAGCCATCATAGCGAAGAACGAACCACGATCTTATCCGGTTGTTGAACAAGCCCTGTAAAGTTTAGCCGCTGTCATTATATATGAAAATATATTTTTTAGAGTGCAGGTCCGGAAGAGATCTCGTAAGAAATGTGTTTTTGTGAGGGCGCAAAAATAGCATAGCCCTTCGGGGAGCTTTTTATGAAAATTGAATTATTTCATAAAGTTAATAACCTCCTGTTAAGATAAAAGTCTGGCTCTTACCAGAAAGTACCCAGGTACAGATTCAGGTAGTCGAAAACCGACAATCTGCATCGGTGTGTTGCAGCAGGGACATTTAAAAACCGGCCTTGGGCGCGGTACCCCTTTTTTGATCTGAACATGCAGAATAAGCTGAACCAGAAACAGCAGTTTTCCGGCATTGCTGTGAAGGAATCCGTAATCCCTCACCCTTCGAAAGCCTTTAGGTAAGACATGGAGCAGGATAAGTCGTAGGAAATCTTCTCCTTTGAGGGTTTTGTGGCGAGTTTTTCCGGTTTTACTTTCAATGTATTTGAACGTCACCCAGCCCTTGTGGTTGGAAACAATATTTTTTTCACTGATCACGCCCCGGTACAAATATCGGGATAAATACTTCAAAGCGCTGATGCCTTGTCCCACACGGGTGCAATCAACGACCCATTCCGGGCGAATACCCTTTGGAACCGGCAAACCGGCTTTGTTTAAGGAGTCAAGAAAGCGGGCGCGAAAGACTTTTGCCAGGGCTTTTTGATTAAATAGATATTTCCCCTTTTTCTTTTTCCACTGGCGCCTGCGTTTGTCGACGCCCCCACCAGGGACGACGACGTGGATATGCGGATGGAAATCCAGTCTCCTGTTATTGGTATGAAGGACCATGGTCATGCCGATTTCGGCTCCGAGGTGCTTTGGGGTAAGGCCAAAGTCTTTCAGGGTACTTGAAACGCATGAAAACATGAGGGAGTAAACCTCCCTCTGGTTCCGATAGGTCACGGTTCTCAATTCGCAGGGCAATGTAAAGGTCACCATAAAATACAGAACCGGCAATAGTTTATTTTGTTGTCGGTCGATCCACCGGCTGGACTCATGATTCTGACACTGCGGACAATTGCGGTGCCCACAGGACAAAGGCCGGAATTCTGTGTGATCACAGTTGGGGCATCGCACATAAAGCTCACCGCATTCGGAGGTACGGCAATGCCGCATCGCATTCAAGGCTTTTACGTGACTCGGCAGGGCCGCATCTGCGTATCGGGTTAAAAATGCATCCTAGTATTCATTGATCACGGAGGCTATTTTCATGACTATATCCTCCAGAAATTTACATGAAGGGTGTTGACCAGATTGTTGATGGCCTTCATGCTCTTTTTTTCCGTGATATCGGTGAGATGGGCATACCTGGCTGTTGTACAGGGACTTGCATGGCCGAGAAGGGCCTGTATATGACGGAGGCTTAAGCCTTGCTCAAGCAGATGGGTGGCATAACTGTGGCGAAGGGAGTGTATGGAGATTTTTTTTTAATGCCGCATTCATCGACCACGATTTTCATGACTTTTTGTACGCCGCCGCGGTCCATATGGCTTTTTGCCTGCCGGATCTTTTCAAGCGAGCCCTTGGCATTGGGGAATATCAACGTGGGATGCCGGTGCTTTTTCCAGAGCTCGCGCAATCCGATCAACGTGAGATCAGGCAGCGGTACCAGCCGGTCTTTATGGCCTTTGCCCCTTCGGATATGAACAAGTTTGCGAGAGGCATCGATGTCGCCGACCTGAAGAGCCAAGGTCTCTCCCAAACGGAGCCCCATGGAGTAGGTGGTCAATAAAAAGACGCGATAACGAAGCTTACGGGTTGCGCCGATCAGCTTTTCAATCTCGGCAGGTGTGAGGATATCCGGGATGGTTTTTACTCGGGGCGGCTTTACGATATCCACCCACTTCCATTTGCGCTTCAACACGAATTTCCAGAAATGCTGAAGGCCGATCCGATCAATTTTAACGGTACTCCATGAGTGCGATTCGACAAGGTCGGAAAAGTAATGTTCCAGATCCTCCGGTTTTAACGTGTCCGGGCAGCAATCAAAGTAATCCCTGACACGGCGAATAGCCCGAGAATAAGCATCTATAGTCTTTATGGCTTTTCCCTGAAGCTTCAGCGTTTTCTGATGACGGGCATAAAACTTGTTAAAACGATTTACTTCCGATTGTTTCATGGTATACTCCTTTTCAGAATTAAAGTGATATTAAGGTGTTCCCTATTGAGCACTCAAAGGAGTTATACACTATTTTGGGTTTTTCTGTCGCGATAGCGGTTTCGTTCAACACCTATTTTGAAGGTAGCAGTGAAGCAAATGAGCTGGGTAAACGTGGGCATTCCAAAGAGAAACGTACCGATTGTCCCTTGGTGACTTTGGCTCTAATGTTGGATAGCAGCGGTTTTTCCAAATGCAGTAAAGTCTTTGAGGGAAATATAAGCGAAGCGTCAACATTGGCAAAAATGATTAAGGGGATGGAACAAAAAGGTATATCCCAAGATATGTTTGAGCCGTCAAAAGCTACTATAGTAATGGATGCAGGGATTGCCTCTGAAGAAAATATTAAATGGCTTAAAGAAAATGGTTACCCCTATATTGTGGTCAGCCGGAAACGCCATCGGCAATTTGATGAAGATGAAGCTGTTGTGGTCAAACAAGACAAAGACTGCACAGTAAAAGCTCAAAAAGTTATTGATCCGAAGAATAATGAGCTTTTGCTATATTGCCATTCTACACAACGAGAAAAAAAAGAACAGGCCATTGGGGATCGCTTCACTACACGTTTTGAAGAATCTCTTACCAACCTTGATTCAGGTTTACATAAAAAAGGATGTCTGAAAAAATACGATAAAGTTTTGGAAAAAATAGGACGGCTTAAGCAAAAATATTCTAAAGCTTCCAAACTTTATACAATAAACGTATCTAAAGACGAAAAAAGTGGTAATGCGGATAAGATCAATTGGGTTCGCCAAACGCCCCCTGACACAAAAGATGGTCTACCCGGAGTATATTGCCTTAGAGCCTCCCATATGGAACTGGATGAGGATACACTTTGGCATACATATACAATGTTAACCGACCTGGAGGCTGTTTTTCGTTCATTGAAATCTGAGCTTGGTATGAGGCCGGTTTTTCACCAAATTACGAAACGTGTAACAGGCCACCTTTTTATAAGTGTTTTGGCTTATCATTTGGTTCACAGCATTCGGTATCGACTGAAAAAGACCGATATTACAAGCAGTTGGTCTGATTTGAGAAAGCAACTGACAGGTCAAAATAGAACCACAATTTCAATGCAGTGCAAAAATGATGATGTTGTGCATGTCAGAAAAAGCACCCGTCCTGAACCAAGACAACAGAAGATATATTCCGCTTTGGGGATATCCTCTCACCCTGGCAGAACGATTAAGAAAACAATAAACAAAAGTAGTGCCATAACAGGGGCTTTAAAAAAGTAACTCACTGTAATTATGGTGGGTATTTATTCTCAGTCGAAAAGATGGGTTAAAAGGCCAATGATGCGACTCGTAGTCAATAACTGCGGCACTTGGGAGACTGAAAGACTTTAATTTTTTTAAACCTGTCGGCCTTGCACTGATCCCAGTAACCCATGCCCTCTGGGCTTAACCCAAAGCCTGGTCCTCCTGGTCAGGATATTTACTATTTTTTCATCCGCGTGCATCTGCGTTTATCTGCGGCTAATAAAAAATTACAA
>JAFCZU010000385.1 GCA_019314185.1 Deltaproteobacteria bacterium
GAGCCCTGCCTGCCGTTTATCCGAGAAGCAGGTTTGCTGGAGAAGTTAGCGAAAAACCCGGAATTCGATCCGGGTCGCGACCTGATCCATGTGCCGGGCACACGCCATTGCGCCTCAACTACATTGCCGCATCTCTACAAACGTGTATTTGAAAAGCTTGGACTTTCTGAAGTAAAATTCATCTCTCCAAGAGACGGTCTTGACACTGCGGAGGCAGTCGAGACCTTCGGGACAACCTATGTACAAAATATAACCCGGGCGCTGTTTGGCGAAGAATACCTGAAAAAGATGTTGCTGGCTATCAGGCCGTATGAAGTGAACAGGGGGGAAGCTGATACGGTCTTCAGAAGCTGCATGGAGCAATTTTACAGCAGCTTCGGCACTGGGAGGAGCTACTTCAAAACTCTGCGCGCGATTATTGATCGCATGGCAGCCGTGAAAACCAATGAGAAAAAAGGGTTACGTCCGAAGGTCCTGATCACTGGGGAATATGTTGTCCGAACCGATCCCTTTCTCAATGACGATATCCATCGCAAAGTTGAGTCTTTAGGTGGCGAAGCCATCCGGACGCCTCTTTTTGCGGACTACGTGGAGTTCGCTGGCAGACGGCGCTACCGCACTTTGTGGAAGCTTGAGCAACGTTCCAAAGCGCTCAGAGAATTTGTGCTGACCCGATTTCTCCTCCGAGACATCCACAAGATCAGGGCTGCTTTTGTTCCGCATATTCCCGATCAGATCGAACCAAATCCGGTGGCCAGTCTCAAAGACTGTAGTCATTATATGAACCATCGACTTGATCCGGTGATGCTTCTGGAATTCTATCAGGCCTTCTGGAACATGAAGCGTGGAGATATTGCCGGAATTGTCAATGTTCATCCATTTGGGTGCAGCATCAGCACGGCAGTGGAGCCAATGCTGCATGAAGTGTATGGGAAGCAGGTGCCTGTACTGTCTCTTTCCTTTGACGGACAAGCCAACGTACACATGAAGAATCGTCTGGCTGCATTTATGGAATGTGTTCATGACCGATCATGACCGCCGGGCATAACCACATGATCTTTGCGTCGAAATATATCGCCCAATAATATCCGCGGCTGTTTTGGCGGGCTGGTAGTTTTTGAAGATAGTTTGGAGTGTGTCCCACCTTTTACACAAAGCGGCTGTCTGCCTTCGGTCAGAATGAGGATGTTGCAGGCAGAATATCAGTGTATTATATTGAAAATATTTAAAAAAATGCTTTTTATCCGATACCTGTGAAATCCAGATACCTGATAAACAAATATGTGACATCCGCCTCTGTGTAAAAGATGGGACACACCCTTTTTTCATCTTACGTATCGGGAACGTAATATACGCTGATGGTATAATTCAGATAATTTTTGTTTCAGTCGGCGAAATCAATTTATATTTTACCCCCCGCCAGATAATTTCGTTGGTGGTTAATGATACTATTGAGTTTATCATCATTAATATCGAAGCCAAAGCGGTAGTACATAGATAGCTCCATTTCAATTTTTCTATCCGTTTACTATGCTCTGGAATCATCTGTTGCACTACAGGCAGCAAGATAGCGGCATTTATCATTTCAAGTGGAATTATAGACAACATCAATAATTCTGGTAGAATAAAAGTCGTATTGCTGCTCATTATAGACAATATGAGAATAGCAACACCTGATAACAGCATTATGTTACTGAAGCTGTACACAAGAAAAACGGTACGCCAGAAAGTTGGGCTGTAAACCCTGCTGATAATGGTCTGACGGTTAGTCCATTCAAGTGTATCTGACAATGTTGAGTCTTCATGAGACACAACTACACATTGAGGAACAAAGTGTACCTGCAGACTGATACCTTTTATTCCATTAGTAATTGCAAAGCTGTCGGATATAGAACGATCCAGCAATTTTCCAATCTTCGCTTTTTCAAAGGTTGTCCTCTTTATCGCATTAGCGCCGCCCCATGCAAAATTATGTCTTTGATCAATGAGCAGGGGATATGCGCCTGCCGCCCACAAAGACCGGAGCATGGAGCCCAGATTAGCATGTTTCGGCAAGTACCATATGTTGCCTGTAGTTACTCCAACATTGTCGTTTTGAAGAGGCTTGACCAGATTACGTAGAAAATTATTATTGGGTCTTATATCTGAATCTACAAATGCAAATACCTGTGTGTCAGCTCTGACATTTTGTAATGCCTTAAGCATATTGTTTATCTTCTGCCCTCTCAGGGGGCTTATACCCGCAACCACCAACTTAGCAGAGATATTATTGTATGAATTTTTCTTTAGCAGTTTATTTAAGAACACATAGGCAGGGTCATCATCTGTGGCGGTTACAAAGACTACTTCATAATCAGGATAATTCTGATTCATTAAAGCATTTATATTTTCTTCGAAACCAGGGTCTAAGCCTTTACATGGTAGTATGAGGCTGACCATTGGAGTATACTCAGAAATCGACTTGTTAAGTGCTTCCTCAACATACCGTTTTAATCTGTAAGAAAAAATAAGAGGTATGATTCCTAAAAAAAAGGTTATAATGCCCAAGGATAGTAGTAAATAGTATATCATTAAGTTCCTCAGTTAGCGGCTTGTAAGTTGCTTTTTCCTATTTTTCTTACTGGAATCCCACCCCATATTTCGCCCGGTGGTATTCTGGTGCCTTGTGTGACTACTGCGTAAGCCGCAATTATGGATCTGTCGCCAATTTCTACGTCTGGCATAATAAAGCTTCTTGCACCGATAGTAACGTCGTTGCCGATTATAATTTTTCCGAGAATAAATTTGTTTTTGTGTTGGATATGTCCCGATAAAAAAGCATCCTCACCAATCAAAACATTGTTTCCTGCCTCAAATAAATCAGCATTAAATATTTTGCCGGTAAAGATGAAATTCTTACCGACCTTAGCGCCCATAAAAGGTATCAGGAACGGCATGGAAGGATAGAGAGGAGTAGCCAAATGAGAGGTTAGAACATCAGCAGTCACTCGCAACAACTGAACTATAGAACTATTCGGAAATATTCCAACATTTCTTTTTAACAATGAAGTAACGATTCGGCAGTAAATAATGGATAGAAAGAGGAACAATAAATAGAACACGAGTAAAGAAACAATCATGGCCGGCAAAAAAAAGAGATTAAGAATACCACCGGACAGAGACAGGATAGCAGTGAAAAAAAATGAAGCAGCGAAGGCGGACAAGGAGAATAATAAACATCCTATAACTGAATTAATAAGGAATACAATCCACATAATTTTATAAAATATAAAATTATAAGGAGAAAATCAACAACTATATCTTCAATATTTTATCTGTTATAATTCTAAATGGTTTGCCGTTGGAGAGTATATAAGTTCAGCAATTTAAAATCAGAAAAGGCCGAAGAGAATTTTTCCTCTACGGCCTCTTCTACCTGATTATAACATTTAGGATATTATATCTTCTTTTTTCTCCTCCCAAAAACGCCAAGACCGATCAGGCCACTCCCAAGCAGTAGCATTGTTGCTGGCTCAGGTATAACCGCAAGCTGTGCGGAACCATCCTCCTCCGCATAGAAGGCAATGGCAGTACTGTTGTCGGCAAGCCCATCAAACGGAATAGTTGGCCCAATTTGTGGGTTCGGGGTTAGAGAAGCGCCCCACGTTAGCGTCGTCTCCATCATAATTGCTATCCGAAATAGCTAACAAGACAAGCGGGCCACTTCCGTCGTAGGTTGAAAGGTCTATGCCATTTTCGTCAAAGAGAACGTTTGGCAATGCCCATTTGAGGGCAAAAGAGGCATCATCACTGCCATCGTATGTGGCTTTGGTAAAGACGCCACCGTCACCTGACAAAACATCAAACTGCGCAATCAATACACCATCACGGAACCCGTCGCCAGTCACTGTGTTGGACACCAGATTATTAGCATCTCCCAGATTATCAATATAGATTTCAAATAATCCATCTGTCGACGTGCCCGGCATTGACGATGCAAGATGTGAAAAGGTCTTGCCAGTAGTTAAAAAGTCAACTCCGATAGCGTCCATACTGAAATCAAAGGTCATTTCGTAATCAGTGTTCAGCCCGGAAGCAGCGCCGACTGATAAACCACCGCTACTTTCCAGATCCGTGCTACGGAGAAATCCATCAGTCATGCCAAGCTCACCGATATCAGGCGATAAATTAGCGTTAGTATCAAAAGTTATCGCGTGCGCTATACCCTTAAACTCAATCTCCTTAACATCTTGGATATTGTATTTTGCAATATTGGCAAGGCCATCAATTCCCCGCAAGTCCAATCTCCAACTGTCAAGCATTAATGTTGCTTTCGCGGGAGCGCTTATCGCAAACACCATAAAAAGCATCATAATAACAATAATTCCCTTTTTCATATTGTTGCCCTCCCTACCTTTAAAATTAATAACATACTACGTTCTAAAAAATTCATTTCTTTTTTCCTTTCATAACTTTTTAAGGTTTAACTTCTAAAGCTAACGAACTAACAATTGAGCGCCAACCGCTCAACATTATACCTAATTTTTGTGTACCACCTCCTTTCTTTTTTTTCTATATTTACATACTTGTCAAACATCGAAAACACCTAATACAAAAATAAATAATACTAATAAAAAGATAATTAACTTAAGTTTCATACTTCTACTATAACTTCTTAAAGAACTTCCTCCGACCAAAAGCACCCAACCCAATCAGCCCCGTCCCCAAAAGTAACATTGTTGCCGGTTCGGGAACCGCACTCGTACCATTATGAGAAAACGGTGTTTTTACATACTTTACCTTGTTATTACCCAAGTAATGGTCATATGCCATCAGATCAACCCAAGTGTAACCATTTATCTTTTATTTTAATATTCTTTGACAGGATTTACTGGATATTCAGGATTTAAATTATAAACTTTTCCTGTCAGAATCTTTTAAAAAAGCAAAATTGTTACCAAACTTCTTTCGTTCTTTATTTGAATAAGAAGCAATAAGAGTGCCAATATTAATATAAAATGTCTAAATAGTTTTTTGCTCAAATATTTATATGAGTATCGGGAAGTTATATGGATTATAAAAAAGGCTGAAAATAAATTCAGAGGGGATTGTGTAATATAGACCATAATTATTATGTAAAATATGTAACAATTACATAGGAAATTATGTAATTAAGTTCACAATTGAAGAGCAGGGGTTTTAAAAGATGAACGTCCAACATCGAACATTGAACATCGAACGTCGAATATGGAAACCCCTATGAATTACTGGTTTTTCACCGCCAGGAACGCAAAGAAAGACTAATTAAAAGATGAACGTCCAACATCGAACATTGAACATCGAACGTCGAATAATGATGTCGCTCCGCTCCTCAAATTATTTTAAAATCGAATAAAAAACCAATACAAATATTCAAACGACTATTTCTGTTTCTTTTCAGCCGTTTTGATACTCG
>JAFCZU010000386.1 GCA_019314185.1 Deltaproteobacteria bacterium
AATTTTATTTGCCAGTAAAATTTTGCCGTCACTTATTCGGCTTCGATATAAACCGGATAACGCATATTCATAGAGACATCGGTATCTCTTTTCCGACTCCTGCAACTTCTTCTCAGCCTCATAGCGCTCAACAATATCATGGAAAACCAGAACAATGCCTACAATGCTCCCCTTTTCATCTCTAACCGGTGCACCGCTGTCATCAATCGGTATCTCTGTTCCATCTTTGGCTATTAATATGGTATGATTAGCAAGGCCTACAATTTTGCCCTTTCTAATTACTTTTGTTACTGGATCTTCCACATTTTTACGCGTTTTTTCATTAACAATATTAAATATGTCAACAAGAAACTTTCCTGTAGCCTGCTCGAGGTTCCAGCCAGTCAAACAACAGGCAACATCATTCATAAACCGAATGCTGCCTTTTGCATCAGTAACCACAACGGCATCGCCAATGCTTCTTAATATTGTAGAGAGCCAACTCTCGTTTTCTTTTAATTTCCTCTCCAGTTTGTGTTTGTAAAGAGCCATCTCAACAGTGGAATGTAATTCTCTATCCTCAAAAGGCTTTACAATATATCCAAAGGGTTCTGTGAGTTTTGCGCGCTCAATAGTTTTTTTATCAGTAAAAGCGGTTAAATAAACCACAGGGATATTGAAACGGAAACGTATTTGACTTGCAGCTTCAATGCCGTCCATATCGCCTTTAAGCACTATATCCATAAGTACAAGATCAGGCGCGTCCTCTTCTATCTTTGCAATAGCTTCTTCTCCTGAAGAAACCACAGCAGATATTGTATATCCTAAAGTCTGCAAAGTGCTGCGGATATCTTCAGCAACAATAGCTTCATCTTCAACAATCAATATTTTAGTTTCCGGCATAGTTTTGTTCTCACTTTAATTAATCGGTTTAAACTAATCGGTTTAAACTACTACCTCTGGTAGTGATACCATAAAAAGGTTTTACCGCTATAGGAATTAGTTGGTCCCAAGTGCCTAAAATGCCTAAAGTATATTAAAGTGCCTAAAGTTAAGGTGTCGCTTCGCTCCATTAATTCATAAATTTTAGTCACCTTAGTTACTTCATACTTCATTAGCGTAGATTGTTTTTTGCCGGGGTTTCAAGTGAGCCAACTTGTCTGGTAAAGGTTAAAATTAGCAGCGCCGCAGGCGCATTCCTTAACTTTAGGCATTTTAGGCACTTTAGCTCACTTTAGGCACTCAAAACAGGGTGCCTTACAGGACAATAAAAACAAGCCACCTCCTCTGGGGGTGGTAATTTGACTATAATTCTTAATCTTTCACATTTTAAACCTTATTTGAAATTTAGTCCCTTTGCTCTGATCCAAATGCAATTTTCCATCTATCTGATCGGTTAAAATATTAACCAGTTTTAATCCAAGCGATCCAGTGTTGTTGAAATCAATCCCTTCAGGCACTCCAATGCCGTTATCACTCACAGCAAGCTCAACTTCATTCTCATTTATGAAAAGAAGCGACACTTCGATCTCTCCACTATCACCATCTGCAAACGCATGTTTAAGGGAATTTAAAACAAGCTCATTAACAATTAATCCACATGGAATTGCTTTATCAATTTTAAACCTGACTCTCTCAACATTTAATTTCAGCCTTATTTTCTCCCTGTTAACCGCATAAGACCTGAATAGTATTTTTGTTAGATATTCTATGTATTCATTAAAGTCAATATTTGCCAAATCTTCAGATTCATATAATTTTTCATGAACGAGCGCCATGGCTCTTATCCTGTCCTGACTCTCTTTAAGCATTTCTAAAGATCTTTTATCCTCTACGCTTTTTGACTGGAGCTTGAGAAGACTGGAAATAACCTGCATATTGTTTTTGACCCTGTGGTGAATTTCTCTCAGCAGCACCTCTTTTTCTTTCTCGGCCCGAGTACGTTCCTTTATTTCTGCTTTGAGTTCCTCTGCATAGATAAGGGATTGGTCATAAGCAATTTGCAGTGTCTTCTCGACCTGCTTTCTTTCAGTAATGTCAACATTGACTTCTGCAACCAGCCACTTCCCTTTATCATTCTGAAACGGTATGGTAGTAACCTGGATCGGTCTATTGCCCTCCTTAACCAGAACTTCCTCGGTAACGGCCGGAGTTTTTGTCTCCAATGCCTTCACGATCCCGCATTCGGGACAAACTTCACTTCTATCCATAAAATATTTATAACATTTTATTCCCGCGGGATCGCCATAAACCTTTTGCCATTCAGGATCAATGTATCGAACATTAAACTCTGAATCGATTATATCTATGCCTGTCTTTGTGACACCAAGGATGTACTCCATCTGCTGCATCAGCGTCTCGATCTTCTTTTGGGCATTTTCTCTGTCCGTAATGTCCCGCAAAGACTCTACCACCATCTTTGGGCGGCCGTTCTCATCCCACGCAGCCACGCTGGCTTTACCGCACAGTCTCATTCGATCCCCATCCGACCCGACAATCCTGGTTTCGAACTCATGCACTTTGCTGTCCTCAAAACACTTCTTAACAATACATGGTTCGCACACCTTGTCGCGCCCACGATAAACTTTATAGCACTTATTGCCGACCTTGTCCGGTCCGAATACTTCCATGGCGATATCATTATTCCACACAACATTATATTGGTTGTCCACCATAATCATCGCATCTGTAACAGAACCCACAATTCCAAACAATTTCTGTTCGCTTTCCCGCAAAGCCTCGTCAGTTTTTATGCGTTCTGTTATTTCCTGTTTCAGCTCAATATTTTTTTGGCTAAGCTCGGCAGACCTTCTTTTCTCCAGCCTGTAGAAAATAATACCGCCCGTCAAAAACAAAACAGCAATAATAACTGTAATTTTAATATGATCTGCCTCATGTTTTTTGATCGGGTCTGCAATTTCAGCGTAATCTATAGCAGCGCAGACTGACCATTTCCGGGTTCCCATCTTAACAGGAACGTAGGCAATAAGCTTTTTTTCTATTTCAAGCTCATCTTCTGCCATAAAAGCAGAATTAAACGCCCCCGCTCCAGACTCGCCTTTAATTATTTTTTCAACAATACCTTCAAATTCCGACCAGTCATGCTCAGGAAACTTTTCTTTTTTATACGCAATTATATTTTTACCAATCAGTTCAGAATCATCATGTATTATAATTGTTCCATTTTCATCTATTACAAATACACAACAAATTTTACGACCGGCTATAATCGGCTGTATAAAATAATCGGTAACATGACTCAGGCTTATCATCCATCTGACAAGCCCGATAAATTTATCATTATCAAATACCGGCTCTGAAATAGAAAAAGCAAGTTTTCCTAAATTGTTGTAAAAAACTTCACTAATATAAGGCATACGCTCTTTTACAACATATGCTACTCCTGGTTTGTCAGTATGATCTGTGCCAATTCTGTTTTTGTTGTCCTCCCAGAATGGATATCTGCGCAGCATAATTCCTCTGTCATCAAGTATGGCAAATGAATCTGCCTGGTCTTTATGATGTTCATATAACTTGTTAATTGAATTTAAATCTATTTCCGACTTTGGAAAACCATTCATGATGTAATGCTTAAGGCAGCGATCTGTTGTAATAATCTTTAAACTTCTTGAAAGATTCAAAACATATTCTCTTATTCTCGAAGCATTTGTCTCTGAAACAGTCAACATCTGCTGCTCTGCCTGTGACATAATTATATTTTCAACCTTTTCCTCATGTGAGAAAAAAGTAAGGGCCACAAAAGTCAGAATAATTGCCAGGGATAGAGCAACAGCTATGAACGGTTTCCTGGATATCTTTAGTTTTTTCATAATATTTTATCCGGTTAAGAGATGACAATCTATATTACCAAAAATTTACAAACTCAAAAAAGTGGGTTTTATCATTCCATTACTCCGCGAACAGACAATTAAATTTAAAAAGGTCTGAAACTCACGCAACAAAAATAAAAAAAGAATAACAGAAAAAAGCAGTCAAGTAAAGGTTTTACAACAAACAACGCAAGAGCCAGTAGCCTTTAAAAAAGTTGAACCGCTGCAGCGAATGCGTTGAAGCTACGTTGGATCAACTCAATGCTATTATATCTCTCCATAATCCTCCACTATCTATTAGACCAGATTAGCATCTTTAACCTTTATAAATCACTATAAAATATTTTAATAGCTCTCATTTTCTTCTTGACACTTCTATAAAAATGTACTTTTAAACACATAAGGTGGATAAAAGTGGTGAATAAGGGAGAAAGGCGACCAAATTTTAAACGTAGGAATACACTACCGTATTTCGAGGCTTAAAATTTGAGCCTGACGCAGTAATTGGGCAAAAGGGGGCGTTTTGCAAAGGTCTCTAAGGGATAAAGACATATGTTCAGGGGAAGTTCATTCCATACTATCGATCCAAAAGGACGCGTAATAATTCCGGCCAGATTCCGTGATGTTATAAAGGTTGGAAACAGCAACGGTTTCGCCTATACGTTTGATGAATGGAACAAGATTGAAGCCAGGGTTATGTCGCTGACGGATACAAACGAACATATGCGTCGTTTCAGAAGAATTTTTATCGGTGGCGCTTCTGACTGCACTTGTGACAAGCAAGGGCGTATCCTTATTCCACCGGTTCTGAGGCAATATGCTGAGATTAAAAAAGATATCGTTCTTGTAGGCCAGATCAATCACTTTGAAATATGGGCAAAGGAAAGATACGAACAGGAAGTGCTTCAGATGGAAGAGGACATTAAAAAGGAGGAAGTTAACAACGAAATAGCAAAACTGGGTTTATAATTTTATGACATACAAACACATCCCTGTAATGTTAAACGAAATTGTCCATTATCTGAACTGCAGTCCTGGAAAAACTTATGTTGACTGCACGCTGGGTGGTGCAGGTCATGCCGGCGCTATTTGCAAAAAAATTGCCCCTGATGGGCTTTTGATAGGAATAGATCAGGATGAGGAGGCGATAAGAAACGGGAAAAAAGTATTAAAACCATATGAATCGAATGTCCGTCTCTTTCACGACAATTTCATTAACACCCCTGAAATTCTTTCTCAATTAAACATCCCTGCAGTAGACGGTATTCTCCTCGATCTTGGATTTTCTTTTTATCAAATTGAATCAAGCGGCCGTGGTTTCAGTTTTCAAAGAGATGAACCGCTGGATATGCGGATGAATCTGGATTCGAAAACAAAAGCTGAAGATATAATCAATACGGCAAAGGAAGAAAGCCTTAAAAAAATATTTTCGGAATATGGGGAAGAACGCTGGGCGCCTCATATAGCTCGAAAAATAGTACAGGTCAGAAAACTCAAAAGAATCGATTCGAGCAAGCAGTTAGCTCAAATAATATGCGAGACAATACCAAAAAAAGCGGCATTTAAGCAAAAGATTCATCCTGCGACAAAAGTGTTCATGGCTCTTAGAATCGCTGTTAATAAAGAACTCGAAGTACTGGCCTCATTTATGGATAATGTCTTTGATGCCCTGAAGCCTGAAGGTCGTCTCTGCGTGTTAACATTTCATTCTTTGGAAGACCGGATTGTAAAGCACAAAATAAAAGCCATGGAAGGCAGATGCACATGTCCGCCGGACTTTCCAAAATGTGTTTGCAACAAAAAACCGGTTGCAATCTCTCTGACAAAAAAAGTTTTACGGCCAACAAAAGAAGAAATTGAAAAGAACCCAATGGCAAGAAGCGCAAAACTGAGAGTGGCGGAAAAACTTTAGGAACTATTCGGCCACAGATTCACACAGATAAACACAGATAGGTTTAAATACAGTAATAACTCAGGCGCAGAGGGGCAAAGGCACAGTGGCACAAAGAAAAAATATCAGTGATGATCAGCGTAGATCTGCGGCTAAATAGTTACTATCAGATGGTGAGCATATGAAAAGAAAAGCTAAAAAGAACGGTTACAGGTTTAAAATTATTGCTGTCTGGCTTTCTCTAATGTCGATCTTCTTTGTTGAACTGCTTACATATACATGGTGCAGGGTTCAATGTGTCAAAATCGGATATGAAATGACAAAAGAAGCTGATCATTATCAAAGTATTATTAGATGGCAAAACAATTTAAAGATTGAGCTTGCACATCTTAAATCCCCGGAACGGTTAGCCGGCATTGCAAAAAACCAACTACATCTGGCGACCCCGAGTCCAAAACAGATGATAATTATTCCATGAAATTAGCAAGCATAAAATATATAAGATTACGTATTATCCTGATCGGTTTTATTTTTAGCATACTCTTAATAATAATCGGGATAAGAACAGTATATCTTCAGGTTTACTGCAGATCATGGCTGTCTCAAAAAGCAGCAAATCAATATGAAAAGTCTTGTGTGTCACATGGAAAACGCGGAACAATATTTGATGCAAAACACAGGGAAATGGCTGTAAGCATTGATATAGCTTCAATAGCAGCATATCCACAAAACATTAAAGATGCGGCTGAAACAGCTAATACCCTTGGAAAGATATTAAATATCAACTCAAAGGACCTGAACCGTAAACTTACATCCAACAAATCGTTTGTCTGGATCAAACGTCACGCAACACCCGGAGAAACAATAGCAATAAAAACCATTGGTCTTAACGGCATCGATTTCATACCTGAACACAAACGTTTTTATCCAAACAGTGATCTCGCAGCGCAGTTGCTTGGTTTTTCAGGTATGGACGGCCATGGCCTGGAAGGAATCGAATTTTATTATAACGCTTATCTCGAAGGAGCTGATGAACAATTTACGATTCTAAAAGATGCTTTTGGCCATGGATTTAATGCTGATAAAAAGATAACCGAAAACTACCGTGGAAAAAATCTAATCCTAACTATCGATGAAACAATTCAACAAATAACCGAACAAGCCCTTGAGGAAGCGGTTATAGAACACTCAGCCAAATCCGGAATGGCAATTGTTATGGATCCAAAAACAGGAGCTGTTTTAGCCATGGCGCACTATCCTCATTTTAACCCAAATTCATTTGGAAGCTTCAACAAAAATCTGTGGAGAAACAGATGTATAACAGATCAGTTCGAACCAGGCTCAACCATGAAGATTTTCACTGCATCTGCGGCAATAGAATCCGGAACAAGCATGCCGAATACTATTTTTTATTGCGAAAATGGAAAATATAAAATCGGAAACAATATTATCCACGACTGCAAGCCTCATGGCTGGCTGTCTTTACAGCAAATCGTTAAATATTCAAGCAACATCGGCATAATCAAAGTAAGTGAGGCAACAGGATCTGAAAGTCTTTATAAAACTCTTAGCAACTTTGGTTTTGGCAAAAAGACAGGAATAGATTGTCCAGGCGAAACTCCCGGGAGCCTGGCCCCTTATAGTCGCTGGTCAAAAATTGATGCCGGAGCAATATCTTTCGGACAGGGCATTTCCGTATCCGCACTGCAACTTATAACAGCGGCATCTGTCATTGCAAATAACGGAATTCTCATGAAGCCCTATGTTGTGCAGGCTATAACAGATAAAAATGGGCGCTTGATTAAAAATTCAGCGCCTCATGAAGTCAGAAGAGTTATTTCAACAAAAACAGCCGAAGCAATGAAAAAAATACTCCTCACAGTTACTAATACCGGAGGAACGGGCATTAATGCAGCCCTAAAAAATCACACTGTTTGCGGCAAAACAGGAACAGCTCAAAAAATCAATGAAAAAGGAACCTACGCAAAAGGAAAATATATAGCATCATTTGTCGGATTTACACCCGCAGAAAACCCTGAGACTGCGATCCTTGTGATAATTAACGAACCTCAAAACGGATATTACGGTGGTACTGCTGCAGCTCCGGCATTCAGGAAGATAGCTTATGAAACTCTTAATTATATAAACCTGCCGGCCGGCCAAAACAAACTCACTGCGAAGCAGATTAATCGGCGGACCGGTCCTGATATAA
>JAFCZU010000387.1 GCA_019314185.1 Deltaproteobacteria bacterium
TGCCGTCTGTAAGAAGAATAAGAATTTTTGATTTGGCTTTCAGATCCTTCAGCCGTTTACCTCCCACGGCGATTGCAGATCCAATGGCGGTTTTATCGCCGGCCATGCCGATTTCCATCCGTTTTACCAGATTTATCAACAGCCCCTTGTCCAATGTCAAAGGCGACTGGGTGAAAGCCTCTGTTCCAAAGACCACCAGCCCGATTCTGTCCATATCTCTTTTTTCGATAAATTCATTGACCACTTTCTTAATGGCAGTCAGCCGGGAAACGGGTTTCCCGTTCACGGTAAAATCCAGAGCCTGCATGGAACCGGAAGTGTCGAGGCAAAGTATGATATCTACTCCCGATGACTGGATTTCCCGTGAAGCGTTGTAAAACTGGGGGCGGGCCGCGGCAAATATCAGCAGGGTAAGACATCCCGTTCTTAAC
This sequence comes from Deltaproteobacteria bacterium, assembly GCA_019314185.1. The sequence goes on from JAFCZU010000387.1 coordinate 432, forward strand.
ATCAATGGGATTTTGCCCGAAAATCGGCCTGTTTTATCGGTTAGACGAGATACCATTGCGGTTATGGAACAGGTAATGCCGACCGGTTTGCGCTTGAGACGCAAGATAAACCAGCCGGCTGTAATCACAAGAAGTCCCAACAATGCGGGATAGGCCAGGCGAAACATCATTTTGCCGCCTCCGCATCTGACTGCTCGTTCGTGGCTTTATCCGGCGCAGGACGGGTTTGCCTGATATAAGCGCGGGCTATATCCTGTGCTTTGTGATCGTGCGTTGGAACAGCGTTGGCAAATTTCACGAAGTCCGCCTGTCCGAGTACCTGAAGAAGCTGTTGGTCGTGGGTATTGGTTCGAGTATGCTGCGCAATCTCTTCGGTAGTCATTTCCGCGGCTGGAAAATGCCGGATAGATTCCATGTATCGTCGTATAATTTCCGAAAAAACAAAGTAAAACGTTTTCACATCCCCTTTTTCAAACAACCCGCGGGCTATCAATTGATCAATCTCCTTTTCCGCCAGCACATGAGGCGGTTCAACCATTGTTGCAGCTATTTTGCTTGTGCGATGTTTTCTATACCGCCATATTAAAGCGATTATAACACACAGTAATATGCCTCCAACTAAAGCCCATGGCAGATACGGCATCCATCTCAAGGAGAGCGGGATTATATCCTGGATAGGTCTTAGCACGGTTTCTTCGGGGTTTTTGCCCAGGCCGGAAAGAACAGTAACGGCAATCGGAGCTGTTTCGATTGTTCGTTCATTTCCATTTTTATCGAAATACGTAAGGCCAATCCGTTCTATTTTGAATGATTCAAGCCGGTCAATTAGAAACCGGATTTTTATTTCCCCAATGTGTACAACCTGCTCAATTACATTCAGATTTTCAATTCCGCGAACAACGGGATCTTCAGGAAGTCTTGCGCCTTCGGGAAGATCATACTTCAGTGTCAGCCATATTAGGTCACCGACACTGACGGCGCTTTTTTCAACAGATGCCGACAGTTCGGCAGCAGGCGACGGCGATACGGTTTCTGGCCATGCTGTTGAAAACGCAGTCAACAACACAAAACACATTGCCGATAAGGCGATCCGCCATTGGCCGGCATATATGTCATGAAGTGAAAAAAATCTCAACGCCGCTTTCTCCTTTTATCAAACAAACGAACCAAAGGCTCGGAAACTGATCCATTTGTCATTATTTCCACGGAATCCACCCCTGTTCGGAGTAAGAGATCGGTAAGGCGGGCATTTTGCTTCATCCGATAGACACGCCATTTTTCCCGCAATGATTTGTTCCCGGTGTTCAGCAATACCACCTGATTTGTTTCCGGATCGCGCAAATACGCCCGCCCCACATCCGGCAGGTTTTCTTCCGCGGGATCTGATATGCGAATCAGGGTTATCTCATGTTTTCTTGCCGCAATTCCCAAAGGAATCGCAAAGTTGCTGTCCATGCAGTCGGATATGAGAAAAACAATGGCATGACGTTTTATGACCTGGTTTAAATACTCAAGAACCACTTTAATATTGGTTCCCGGATCAGAAGGCTCATAGGTAAATATCTCTTTTATCAGCGTCCAGACATGGGAAGCTCCTTTTTTTGGTGGTATGTATTTTTCCACCTTTGAGCTGAATAATATGGCGCCCACTTTATCGTTTGTCCGAATCGCCAGAAAAGCCAGCATTCCCGCAACTTCAGCGAGAATCTCTCTTTTGAATTTCTTTTTTGTGCCGAATAACTGCGACCCTGACAAATCCAGCAGGAGTATGACTGTCAGCTCTCGCTCTTCGTGAAAAACCTTTACATATGGATGTCCGAACCGGGCAGAGACATTCCAGTCAATTGTTCGTATATCGTCACCCGGCTGATATTCCCGGACTTCGGCGAACTCCAGCCCATGTCCTTTAAATGCGCTTTCATATTGACCGGCAAACAAATCGCTTGCAAGGTGTCTGGTTTTAAAATGGAATCTTTGAATTTTTTTAAGCTGTTCATCGGATAACATATCAGGGTACCTCGACCCGTTCCAGTAATAGATTAATAACATCGTCTGTTGTCTTGCCTTCCGCCTCTGCCACGTAACTTAAAATAATGCGGTGTCTAAGTACGTCCGGAGCCATGGATTTAACATCCTGCGGCGTAACATACCCTCTGCCGTTTAAAAATGCGTGCGCTTTGGAGGCTGCTTCAAGCCAGATTGATGCTCGCGGGGAAGCCCCGTAACTGATCATGTCTCCAATATTCAGCTTGAATTCGTCAGGGTTTCTGGTCGCTCTTGCCAACCGGACAATATAATCCAGCAGTCGATCTTCAATGTGAATATCTTGAAGGGCTTCCCGTGCTGATTGAAGATCGGAAACTTCTACTGCCGCTGAAATGTGTTGGGAATTACCTGCGCGGGTTCGCTTTACGATTTCCTTTTCTTCTTCTGCCGATGGATAGTCCACTTTGATTTTCATCATAAAACGATCAATTTGCGCCTCGGGCAGGGGATAGGTTCCTTCCTGTTCAATGGGGTTCTGGGTAGCAAGCACTATGAAAGGGTCGTCAAGCTTGAATGTGGTATCCCGAATCGTTACCTGACGTTCCTGCATGGCTTCCAGCATGGCGCTCTGCACTTTGGCCGGAGCGCGGTTGATCTCATCCGCCAGAATAATATTGTTAAATATCGGCCCTTTGTTTATCTCGAAAGAGCCATTGTCAGGCCTGTAAATTTGGGTGCCGATAATATCTGCCGGCAGCAGATCCGGTGTAAACTGAATTCGTTTGAAAGATGTATTAATAGCGGCGGCTAATGCTTTTACCGCAGTTGTTTTGGCAAGACCCGGCAAGCCCTCCAGCAGCAGGTGCCCCTCGCAAAGCAAACCGATCAACATCCGGTTCAATAGTCCGGTTTGGCCCACAATTACTTTTTCAATTTCAGCCGTGATTTGCCGGATCACCAGGCTCTCTTTTTCAACTCGCTGAGTTATTTCCTTGATATCCATTATGAATGATCTCTCCTATAAAGGTTTTAGATGTTTAAGGGGTAGAGATTTTGCCAGGATAAATGTTTTGATTTATCCGGATTAAAATAATCCAGTTCATTCTGTCAATCCTGTCAAATAAAAGACGGCTGAACTATTACGAATTATTCTGAATTTCGGCTTTCGCCGGGATGACGTCACGAATGAATACATAGCATAAAATATCACTGTGTTAAAAGAATTTTGGATTTTCGAGTTATTCATTCCTTTGATAAAAAAGATAAATAAGTTTTAAACGATGTCAAGACATTATGTATAATTTGTGCCTGAACGAAAAGTTATTTCATCCCTGTTCCTAAATCAACAACCGTAGTCTTCATGGCTACTTCCGACTAAAATAGCAAAGATTGTTTTTGACGGGGGAAATATATTCTACAGAATGGACTTGTGCGGGCATAACCTTCAGCTTATAGCCGGAATGATTACATCTTTATGAACGAAAGCCTCTTCCGGCTTTCGCCTGCCTGTGTACATCCGCACGCAGACAGACTGGAATGACGGAAAATGGTATTTTTGGACTTTTTACGAAGCCATCAGGGTTAAATATAACTCAAGTTTCGCACCCTTTAATTTAGCCAAAGCGTTAGACGGCAAGGGTTAAAAATAAATTTTAAACCGAAATATACTGCCTGTGGTTTTTACAACGGCGCCAATCAATTAATCAAAATATAAGCAAATGATTTCGCTGTAAAAATGTTATTTTCAACCCTTACCGTCTTGATATTGATAGAAATCAAGGGTGCGAAACTTGAGTTGAGATATAATATAAAAAATGAAAAGTTTCTTGACTAAACAGGATGTACCTATTAGAGTAATTTATAGTAAATAAATTAGATTCATCAAGTTCGAGCTTAGCCATGAAGGCTAAACATTTACACACAGAAAAATAGGGTAATATAAAAATAAAAAAGGCCATGAAGGCTTAAGAGGGAAAGTTCCCTTTAAAGTCTCATGGCCTTTTTAGTTTTGAAGCCACGAAGGTTTCCATAATGGCCGGAAGACCGTACAACCTTTGTGGTTTTTTTGTTTTAAAAAAGGAGATAATAATGAAAAGGGCTTTGTTGTTGATTTGTTTGCTTGGAGTAATCTTTGCCAAAAGCAGCTTCGCTCTTGCTAAAGAAAAAGACAGAGAAATTATTAAGCTTCAAGAGGTGATTGTCACTGCGCCCCGTATTGATAAAAGGCTCGTGGAAACTCCTGCCGGCATTAGCATTATCACTTCAAATGAAATCAAAGAAATGGGCGCAAAAAACATAGTGGATATTCTTGAGACTATTCCCGGAGTAGTTAAAGACAGTGATACCCGAAAACGCGCCACATTCAGGGGAAATAGAAGCGTGCAGTCTGCCGGAGCTTTGGTGCTGGTAAATGGTATTCCTGCAAACTCAGGAATTTCCGGATACGTGGAATACGATGCCATACCTCTTGCAGATATAGACCGCATCGAAGTACTGCGTTCATCCGGAAGTATAGCCTTTGGCCCTGATGCTGCCCGCGGTATTGTCAACATCATTACGAAGAGGGGAAAAGAGGGAGCGCCTCAAGTCAAAATAGGTGCTTCCTATGGTTCCTGGAATACCATGGAGGAATCGGCAGGTGTAACTGGAAAAGTAGAAGATTGGGACTATGTTTTTGGCGGCTCCCGTCTGGACACGGATGGTTATGAGAATGAGGAGAAAAAAAGAAGCGCTGCGCACTTAGGCGTTGGATACAACTTCTCAGAAAATACGCGCCTCGGTTTCAACCTGGCCCGGCGGGATGTCAACTACCAGACATCCCAGAAGAAGACCAAGTGGCAGGTTGAAAACTACCGGTGTGAAAGTATTTTTCCAAAATCAGCAACCGTCTCTACCTTAGAGCACTACCGGGAAGATGAAGACGAAAACATTGCCACGAGTCTCAATTTCACACATGAAGGAGAGGCTTTCTTCACAAAAGCCATGGTTTCTTATGATGATACGGATCATCTGTATAAAAGATATGATGACCATCTTGATCCCGCCAATATCAAGAATGACTACGAGGAAGACAGGGATGAAGATCGATTGTCAACCAGTGCATCAGGTGGCTATCACTTTGACTTTGCGCGAATGACATTCACTCCGACTTTAGGGGTGGATTACGAGAAAACCAATTTTGATCAAACACGAACTTATCCCTGGGCTGACCCGGTAACCAAAGACTCCTACATTGCCAAGGCAAACATAGATACCAAACGCGAACGCCGGGGTCTTTTCTTGAGCAATGAGTTTGACTTTAACGAAGAGTGGGAACTTAACCTGGGTGGTCGCGTAGATGATGTGCAATATGACATCAAGAATCAGCAGCCTAAACATGTGACCAAAAATGTTACTGATTACAGTTGGAATGTAACCCCTGCCTTCCATCCCACCCAGGATTCAACCATTTACGCCTCAGCCTCCCGGTCCTACTGGTATCCGGTACTTCAATATTACAAATATGCCATGGAATATGGTAATGCCGAGTACAGACCAGAAAATTTGAAGCCTGAGAACTATCTTACATATGAGCTTGGCTACAAGCACTATTTCGGTTCAAAGTTGAGTTTGGCCGTTGCCGGTTATCACATGAAGATAAAGGACAAATTCCTTTCGTTTTACGACGATACCGATGTCTGGAGAGGCTATTTTAATGTGGGCACTTCAAAACATATGGGCCTTGAGCTTGAGGCTTCCGGACGCCTTTCCTCCTTTTTCGGATACCGCCTTTCAGGCGCATATCAGCATGCCGAGTGGGATGAGGCAACCTTCAGAGCTTATGAATGGGGAGCGACGCCTGCCGGCGACACCCTGAAAAATCTCGACATATCGGGCCGGGAATTACCCCATGTTCCGGAATTTACATCCACCCTTGGTCTGGACTTCTATTTCATGGAATATTTCAAATTCAGCGCCGACGTAAACTATTACGGCAAACAGTATATCGATGTGCTTAATCGTTATGAGATGAACGACTATGTTATGGTTGACTCCATGTTGTCGTACAATCGAGGCAAGTATAAAATTTGGGTACTCTGCAATAACATTTTTGACAGAGAGGTAGAAAATATATTTAATGAAAAAGGGGATAGGAATAATGACGGCACACCAAATCATTATGCTTATTATCCCTTAGAGGGGGTATGCGTGGAAACAGGCATTAGTTTCTCTTTTTAATAAAAACATGATTTTATATCCAATGAAAAAATATTTCACTATAATATGTATTGCAATTCTTTTTTTCTGTTTGCTTGCTTATGGAGAAACAGTAACCCGTGAAGCAATGGCAGGAGAAAGTATCAGAATAAAGGATGCTGCGGGGCGATTTGTGGAGGTAAGACTTCCGGTTGAAAAGCTGGTGGTCTTAACCTCCGATGCCCTGGAGATAATCCGCGCTCTCAGGGCGGAAGATCTTGTTGTGGGCGTGTACTCGGACATTTCAAGGGACTCTAAGTTCTGGCCCAAGTTAAAGGATAAACCCAAAGTTGGGAACTGGAAGGGGCTCAATTATGAACTGGTTGCTGAGTTAAACCCGGATATTGTATTGTGCTATTCGCAACGTCCCGGCCGGGATATGGAAAGAAAACTCGAGCCCTTTGGCGTTAAGGTAATCCGCCTGGATTTCTTCAGGCTCGGCACCCTGGAAAAAGAGGTGGCAGTTCTCGGCCGCATTCTAAAAAAAGAAAAGGAGGCAATGGACCTCATCGCCTGGTACCGGAAAAACCTGGAATTTATACAAAAGGGCCTGAAAAATATCAGCGATCGGCCTGATGTTTACATCGAAGGTGACTCCAAATACCATACTACCGGACCAGTCTCAGGCGGCCACGAAATGTGTGTTCTGGCCGGAGGACATAATATTGCCGCTAATCTTTCCATACCTTATCCTGAGATAACTCCTGAATGGATTTTGATAAACAATCCGAATCTCATTGTTAAGACAACTACAAAAAGTAGCTGCGGCACCAGCTATTCAATGGCCGATGCGATCCCGTTGAAAAAGATCAGAGACGGAGTCATTGCCCGACCCGCATGGGAAAATATTCGGGCCGTAAAGGAGAATAATGTTTTTGTGATGGCAAATGAAATCTGGACAGGCCCGAGGGCTATTATAGGTACAGGTTATATGGCAAAATGGTTTTATCCCGAGGCCTTTAAGATGTTCGATCCCCAAAAGCTCCACAGAGAGTACCTGGAGAAATTTCAAGGCATTAAATACCAGGGTGTGTATGT
>JAFCZU010000388.1 GCA_019314185.1 Deltaproteobacteria bacterium
GCCTTCCCATTCCTGAAGACCTTTGCAAAACGCCCCCTTTTGCCCAATCTCGGTGTCAGGCTAAAATTTTAAGCTTCGAAATACTTAATGTATTCCTGCAGTTAAAATTTTCGCCTTCCTTGAAATTGAACAAAATTGAACATTTTTCAAAGGTCTTTCTATAAGAACAGTGGCATACAAATGCTAAAAAGGTTCCCTCTTTAATATAAAAAAAGGGGTGGGATTACAGCGGCGGGCCCGTCCCTGACTTGCACAGGGTTCCCTATTAAGCTCAATATGAGCGCCTAAATAATCTATTTATGATGAAATAAACCTGCATCTCTGTCAAGCATTTTTATATTCATTTTATGCCTGCCGCGAAGATGATGAACTCGTAAAAAGTAGAATGGTACTGAACCGTAAACCTGACAACCTGTTATGCTTACATCTATTTAATTTTTACCGCAATACCTGCCGCCATCATTATCACTCTGTTGCAGCACGCCGCGACATCCTGGTTGGCAAATCCCACAGCATCCCTGAATAGCCTCGAAAGCCTGTTTTCAGGAACAATGCCGCTTCCCACTTCATTTGAAACGAGTATGATCGGGCACAGAGCATTTTCTATTGACTGTGTAAGCCTCTTAATATCACCGGATATCTTCATCTCGTCATTTTGCCGCATAAAAAGGTTGCTAATCCAGAGTGTCAGGCAGTCCACAAGGATTACACCGGCCTTTTGACTGTTTTTATTTATTGTTTCAGGAAGAAGAACAGGTTCTTCTATGGTTGTCCAGCTTTTGCTTCTTTCCTTCTGATGCTGCTTAATCCTCTGCTTCATTTCGTCATCACCGGGAGTTGCCGTTGCAATATATATTTTCCTGTCTCCGGCAAACCCTTCTGCCAGTTCAACTGCATAACGGCTCTTGCCGCTCCTGCATCCTCCTAAAACAAATACCTTTTCTTTCACAAACACGCTCCTGAATTTATCGCACCTTCGGTGCGAACATAAGTGCCTAAAATGCCTAAAGTGAACTAAAGTGCCTAAAGTTAAGGAATGCTGCCATTTTATATATTCCTAAGCCATCAATGCACGAGAAGGGCGCGAACAATGGCAAATTCCTGTAGTTTTGGATTATAATTGACATGCCGAAAGCGTACCGCAACTTTAGGCACTTTAGGCACTTTTTCTGACGCCATCATTATTTGCTGCCGGAAACATTTGCTTCCTCAAAAGTCAGCACCTCTTTAAAAACCTTAAGCGCTCCTTCCATAATCCCCATTGCCAGCGCCCCGCCCGTACCTTCGCCAAGCCGCATCCCAAGGTCAAGAATGGGATCAAGTCCCAAATATTTCAGCATAATTCTGTGGCCTGGCTCTTCCGAACAATGGCCGGCAAACAGGTAATCCACAACTGCAGGGCAAATGGCATACGCTATCAGGGCGCCTGCCGTTGAAATATAACCATCAATCACCACGGGGCGCTTATGGTATGCTCCTGCCAGCACACAGCCCGCAATCCCGCCAATCTCAAAGCCGCCGATCTTTGACAGCACATCCAGCCCATCGCCTCTTTCCGGCCGGTTTACCTGAATTCCCTTACGAACAACATCCTGCTTTCTCAAAAGCCCTTCATCATCTACGCCTGTCCCGCGGCCAACCATCGTTTCAACAGTATTGCCTGTGATAACCGCTCCAATAGCCGCAGAAGGAGTTGTATTGCCAATCCCCATATCTCCGGTACCTATGATATCAACACCGTTCATAAAAAGCTCTGTCGCGAGTTCAAACCCTGTTAAAACAGACTTTTCAGCATTGCTCCGTGTCATTGCCGGCCCATTTGCCAGGTTATCCGTTCCCCTCGCAACCTTGCGCACCAGAAATCTGTCTCCGCCTTCAAGCAAATCCTGGTCAAGCTCCGGAATAATTCCCATATCCACAACCCAGACTTCGGCTCCTGCATACCTGGCAATAGCATTAATTCCAGCGCCGCCTTTTAAAAAGGTCTGAACCATGGCTCCTGTAACCTCCCTGGGAAATGCGCTGATACCTTCTTCCACAACACCGTGATCTCCGGCCATAACCAAAGTTGCTTTGCGATCTATCGAAGGTTCAAGAGTTTGCTGGATACCGCATAAACGTTCCGATATGTCATGCAGCCTCCCAAGCGCCCTCGCAGGCATCACGAGTTGAGCGGTTCTTTCACGCGCCCTTTCGATCCATTTCTCATCCACAGGCTCAATACCCTGCACTATCTTATTTAGACTAATATCTTTAACTGTCATCTCCTTTCAATCTCCTGATGGGGTAGCATCTTAAATATTAACTATTCGAGCCTTAATCTTACCAGCTTTTCTTTTCAGTCTTTTATCCTCTGCTATCTCTTTGGCAACCTTATTATATCTCACGGTAATAGCAGCGCCTGATACGCCGCCAAAACAATCGCCCAGTTTACTGCATGTTTTGCCACTGAGGTCTCTTGCAAGATAGATTGCCAAAGTTCGTGCTTTATTGTTTTTGCCTCCTTTTTCCAGTATCTTTTCTTTACTGCATCCAAATTCATCGCTGACAACCTGAATAATCTTTTCAAGAGATACCTTTGATCTGAGCTTCTTGAGCTGCGGAATCTCCTTTTCGTCGTTTCTCGGCAAAAGAAAAGTTTCTTTTATCCAATTTGCAAAATCGATATCTCCGAGAATAAAACCGCCGACAATATCCTCTGCCGGATCTTTGAGCGTTTTGATATCAACTCCTTCTACATATGCCTTATAATTATTGATCGCTTCCTTTTTCTTTTTTCCAAAAGTAGCAAGCAGAAATCCGGTCTCCAGCCAGTCAGGAGTTTTTATTTTTCCAATAAATGCAGGGTAACTACTCCAGGGAAATTCACCTGGACTGTTCACCATTTTGGCCTGGACAGGATTGAGGTGAATATAACGGGAAAGGGGCTTGAGATATTCATCAGCTTCTACTAATACAGACTTGAATCTTCCCTGAAAAAGATGGCCTGATCGCTGACGTTTTTTGTTGTAGTATGCGGCATAACTGACGTTAATCCATTGCATGGCAAGGCTTAGATTGGCCAGAGTGGTTTCTATCAATAAATGATAATGGTTGGTCATAAGACAATAGGTGTGAACAATTATAGAAAATCGTTCCACCGTTTTTTCAAGATATTCCAGAAACTTTTCCCGGTCCCGAATAGTATGGAATATATCCTCACCAGCGTTTCCCCTGTTAATCACATGATAATATGCGCCAGGGTACTCCACACGTAATGGTCTTGACATATATACCGCCAATTTGTTTGAGTTTATTGTATAATTTTTCTTGCCTCTTATAAAAAAGATGGTTTGACAAGTCAATAGTTAATATTTAAGATGCGACCCCATGCAGGAGAAACATATGACAAAAAGAGTATCACAAAAGGTTTTGGTTACAGGGGGCGGAGGTTTTCTTGGCAGCGCCATAGTCAGGCTGCTTGTTGAAAGAGGAGATTATGTCCGCAGCTTCTCGCGCAGTTTTTACCCGAAGCTTGCATCCATGGGTGTTGAACAGATCCATGGTGATATAGCTGACAAAATTGTCGTTGAAAATGCGTGCAAAGGCAAAAGCAGGAGTCTGGGGCGATTATTCAGACTATTTTAAAACAAATGTCATTGGAACAAGAAACGTAATTGCCGCCTGCATAAAACATAAAGTTACAAGGCTGGTTTACACAAGTTCACCAAGCGTAATCTTCAACGGCACAGATATGGAAGGTGTTGACGAATCGGTTCCATATCCTGAGAAATTTCATGCTCACTATCCAAAAACCAAAGCAATTGCAGAGCAATGT
>JAFCZU010000389.1 GCA_019314185.1 Deltaproteobacteria bacterium
AGTTCATAATTTTTTACTGACAATTATTTTTCTTGAAATATTCTTTATTTTAATAGACTGTTAAAAATAAAATTTCTTGTCATGTTTTATCAGAAAATATCATCCTAATTGCGCCTAACTTTGTATCTTACTGCGGGGTTCGTAAAGCTGAGTGGCTGGGCAGCGATAACCGAAAAACTATGATAAAGGTAAAAACTACCGGTCAAATACTGCCTTTTAAAAGCGGCACGGCTTTGCCCAGTCCATCTCCAGCGCCTGGTTCGGCGATTTCATCCCAATCCGGGCATATTTGTTTAATCTGTTTTATTTGCTTCTGGTGTTTGGTCAATAAATTGAACCTGTTGATCCTTATTATGTTCAGAGTGATATTTACCATAGGGCATTGATGACAAAGCACGATAGTTAGCTTGCCGTGCATACGGACCGGCCAATCCTCCACCGGCATTTCCCCCGGACAAATCAACAATAACCGTCCCTTTGTATTTCCACAAGGTTTGATTTGATGTCGTTGATTTTAACTTGCAATCAATTGAAACTGTGAGTGTTGATGCTAAAACCATATAACTTAAATCCCATTTTTTAATAGTTGTAAATAAAACAGCATCAGCACCAAAATATTCCTTAAATTTTGATAGCGGTAAATTAACCAAAAGTTCAGTATCGTAAATACCCTCCATTTTAAGAATCTCTGAGGTTATTGGATAGGGGAATGTATAATATCCTGTAAAGGCTAATGGTTCTTGGATTGTCGTTGAGTAATATTCCTTTGCATCGGCAGCAGTTGTTTCATTAATGGGTGGCAATATTAGAATCGAGACCGGCCTTTCTTCATACATCAGAGGGAATTCTGCTAATTTCGTAGACATCTTTGGTGCACAAGCCGATAATATCGGCATTACCAAAATGCCTAATATTAAACAGGTATACTTTTTCAATTTTATCACCTCATATCTTTATTTGAAGATTATTTGGAACTCAGATCATTTTTAGATGTAGCGCTTTGAATAAGCCTATTCATCAAATGCCTTGATTCGGGATAAAGTTGCGATTCAGCTTGAAACAGCCTAATGGCTTCCTTGGAATTATTCGATTTCAAGTTTATGTATCCTAACTCCGCATAGATTCCTGGTGGAACTGGAAGATTTCTTGACGCTGATTCGGTGATAACAGTTTCAAGCTCCTGTTTATGCTTAAACAATGATTCATTATTCTGATTTTTCTCAAAAGAATAAAGGGTCTGTGAATAATTGCCAAAATAGTACATCTTTTGGGGTGCACATCCAGCGGATACTAAACAACATAAAACTGTAAAAAAGACCCCCCAATATAGTTTTCTCATGGTATTTCTATCTCCTTTATAATTCCGCTACCGAGCAATACAATTCTATTTACGATTTTTGTTCCCATTTTTTTCACAATAACTCTGTGTTTTCCAGGGGTAAGTTCATAATGTATCTCTTTGTTTTTTTCAATTTTTTCTCCTGTTTCACTATCTACGTAGTAATTTTTTCCCAACTCTATTGGATCAAGGTCATCAATATAAACAAGCGCATCTTCAGTGTTTCCAGTGAACCACAAATAGCTCTTGGCCTCTTTTTGCACAACACCCTCTTTAAGACCGCATCCCATACATAAGAGAAATATAAACAACCCTAAAATAATAAAAGCTAATTTTTGATGTGACATTTTATTCCCTCCCTTCAATTAATTCTCCCGGATATAAAGTTGGTTAAAATTCTTCGAGGAAATAAATGTTGAAAAATCTCCCTCGACAATATCGCATAATGTAATTTCAGTTTCTGGCGTGTCGCCAACAGACATAACGGTTCTTATTTTACCTATTTGATTTCCGGGAAGGGTAATCATCATATTGGTTTGTGGATTTTTTACTTTTTTGCCTTCTTGCATTACCCGAAAGATATTTCCAATTCTGATGTTTTGAGATTTGCCACCGGCAATAATGATTTTCCCATCCTCAAATCCAAGGATATAGCTTCTCCATGGCCGGTCAAGAAGGTTTTCAATAATGTTGGAAGCTAAGTTTGTGATGGCTGCGTCAAGCGCTTTATCATTTATTGCTGAATCATACCCTGACCGTTCACCTACGCCAAAAACACTACCAGCTTCTGAAAAAGCTTCGCCTTCGCCTTCCTCAGAATATAATATTTGGCCGGTGCGAACCTCAATTAGCCTGACATGTACTTTCGCAAAAGCAATTTGCCGCTTTGTACGACTGAATATACCAACTTTTCCTTGATCCTTTCTGCCAAACTCTGTAACAGAACCAACAATTAAGTAATCAGCCATGTTTTTTAGTGGTTCATAATTTTCCATATTCAATTCTTTGGTGATTTTGTTGAGATCAGCTCTTTCAAGCAGTATAAATTTCTCTGTTTCTACGAGTTTTGAAGATAAAATATCCACTGCTTGTTTACCAATACGGTCATTATTTTTATCAATAAAAAAACTTTGTCCATACTTGGTTTCATTGGTAAATCTAGCAATAGCCACCTTCCTTTTCAGGCCTTTCTTGGCGTCGATACTTGTTTTTTCTCGTTGAATCGTTTTGCTAATTTTTGGCTTTTCTTTAATAGCTTTCACCTCTGGTTTTTCAATGGTTGCACAAGAAGCCAAGAAAGCCGTGAGCAATATAAAAGTAATCAAAATGTAACGTGTTTTTTTCATTTTAAAAATCCTCCCTTGAACTTGATTGCTCGAATATAGATAAAACTATCTTCGTCTGTCAAAACGTATCTTCACGCCGCCGAACGCCGAAGTCAGGGGCAGACAGGGCGACCACTGATTTCAATAAAATGATAATTTTTCGTTTTTACAACAACCTGCCAAAGCGGCTCGGCCCTGGCTGTCCACTGAACTGACAGGTTATACGATATGAATTAATTTACTTTTCATTTACTTTTTTGAGGGAAACAGAAAGCTGGTACTCATATAGATCAATATTGGGTATTTCTGAGCAAGCCAATAATAGATCTTCAGATATTTCTCTTGCTATAATAATCCCTCTTACAACTTGGCCCTTATCTGCCTGGTTTTTCCTTATCCATGCCATATATCGTAAAAGTTGACCAACGACCCTGTCATAACCTCTCGAAACTTTAAGCTCAACCACGACGTAATTATTGTCATTATCCAAAGCCAGTATATCGATGTAACGATTTCCAACGGGAAATTCTATACCTGTAATACCCTCTTCTTCATAGAGTTGTATACCTGGTTCAATTTGGTAAAGATTTTTTGAAAGAAAATTTTGAAGGTCCTTTTCATATGCAAACTCGCTCACTTTAAGTGGCTCATCATCTGGTTCGATTATGGCATCTTGTTTTTTGTAAATAGGTTCTGGGTCAGATGGAGGATCGAACAAACGAAATTTCTGGCTGTCGATTTGGAAAAGAAGATCGTCTTCACCATTAGAATGAACATTGTAATGAATACGGCTCGGTGCGTTGATTGACATTTTAAGCAGGTGGGCGGAAATTGTACCATCTTTAATCTTTGGATATTTTTCTTTGAACCATGAGAAGAATTGTTCGCGCTTTATTACATCGCCTTTTTTAATACCAAGATCCTTAATCATATCCCTGAACAATAACTTCACTGATTTTTCGTATATAGCCATGAAGGCAATCTCCTTTCACATCTATTTCAGCCGTATAACGGATTAAGTTCATCCGCTCGGCTTTTCACGAGTCGGCTGTAACGACTTGTTCAAGTAAGCCGCTACGCGGCAGATATCTGAGCCGGCCTTGGCTTCATTTTCAGTGTAATATCTTTCATTAAAACAAACACTTCATGTAAACTTTAAGGGTTATTTTTAAA
>JAFCZU010000390.1 GCA_019314185.1 Deltaproteobacteria bacterium
CAATTCTCTAACTCCCCCTGAAAATGACCGAATTCCTCTACGCTATCAGTAAAATGCAGAAGAACCTGAAAAATTGGTTCACGTTTGTGTTTGAAGATATCCTACTGGCTTACCGTGAAACGGTGGCTTATTTGTACGACAAAAAGAAGAAGGCGATTTTCTTCATAAAGAATCCTCGCGAAATTCTCGTGACAGACAGAATGAACAATCTTGTTTCCCGGACCAGGGAACTTGCTTTTGAGAACGCAAACTATGTCATATTCATTGCTCATGTGCTTGGTGGTGCGTGGGTAGAAATAGACGGTTCTCGCTCGTATGGGTATTCTCGTGTTTTGTATGTCGATACCCCAGTGGGGCAAATGTCTTTCCCTGTGTATCACGAGTTTTGGAATCAATTAGAGACCTTTCCAATATATGACACACGAAAAGTTCTTCCATTGGGAGAGGAGCGCGTGTACGAGTACAAAGAATCAAAATGGGATACACACTCAGCACAAGACTCAATCTTTCGTCTAGCGCAATTGTATGACCTTGTGGAGGAAGGGAAATTGCTTGATTTCATAAAACTAGATAAGCCAGAAATCATGAAGAATAATCCTAAAAAAAATAAACATGCTCGGAGAAAAAACCGATAATGTTGTAAAAAACTTCAAGACCGCAAGTGATATTGATAAGGATATGGAGAATCATCAGCATGAAGTCGCTTTGACGCGCGTCAGGGCGAATGCACGGAAGAAAGGGATTCCGTTATCAGACTTGGAAATGGAGTATGACCCAGCTCTTCTTGAGCGTACTCTTTCCTCTGATTTCGGTAAATTTGGAAACATTTAAAAAAAAGGCTATCATTTTTATGTAATAATATTTTCAACATGCCTGAAGAACGTCAGTTTGCGGAAATCATGGATCAACAGCAGCCAAACAATGCGGTGGGGGACTCAGGACAAGCCGTTGTGATTTCTGTGCTGAATGCGTATTTATCAGCATGGAACGCAGTTCGTGACCACTTCGACGGAATCACTGCTTGTAGAAAATTTGTGGATGACAATATTATAAATCAAACAAAATCAATTGGAGGGCAAAAGCTCTATCCGGTTATGCGTAAAATGTCAGAGGCACACCGTCACCCAGATGCTTCTGCTGATATTTCATCAGGACACAGCCGAGACAGTTTAGTCACTACAGAAAACACAATCCGAGAATTAAACAGGAAAGGAAAAATTGAGGAAGTGTGGGAAAATTGTTCAAAAGATATTGATACGGATGGAATGCTCATTGAGCGGATAATCCCAAGTAAGAGCGGTATTGCGAAATCAACGATGCTTGACCGTCGTTCGATTCTTTTTGATGCCGATGCACAGACTTTGACTCAGGATGATGAGACTGGTGCAAATTACGCATTTGAAACTGAGGTAATGCCATTCAAGAAGGCAATACCATTATTTACTCCACTCTATCCAGCACAATGGGCAAAAGTTCGTCCAGGAAATCCTGCTGAGATGGTGAGGCAAGAATATAATACGGAGACAGCTAAAAAAACCGCAGATCAAAACGCTGAGGTGGACATGAATGCTCCTGTGGGGGTCGTCACTGTTCGTTGCCGACGTTCTCCGGTATCTGGGTTGTTTTATTCCTCAAACGGGCTGATTCAATTGACGGCGGGAGAGCCATTTGAAATGAAAATTGCGGGACGAACGGGGGTGATTTTGTATGCAAAGACGGGGATAAATTATGAATATTGGTTTCCGGCTGTTGTGGATGCTTTTGGAATAGATATTGTGGAGGCCGACGCGTACCTTCCATATGTGGCATATGCTCAAACTTCTGTGAGAAAGGGTATTATTTCTCCGTCAATTTGTTCGCTCACAATGCCATACTTTGTGGCGATTATTTTCTACAACGCATTGGAGGACAGGAACACGAAACTTCTCGCGTCTCCTATATTTCACGGAAATTTTACTGGTCCGAATGCAAAAATGCTTGAAGAAACTTTCAAGTTCCAGTTGAAGAAAATGATTAATAATGAGAAGTTGACCGACTTTTTCACTACTCGAGGACAGCAAGGAACGGAGTCAAGTTGGGAAAAACTGGCACCAGATGCGATTGATTTGACGGGAATTGCGAACAAAAAAGCATCTCTTGAGTCTGACGCAATGAGTATTGTGGGAATTCTTATAGATGATCAACAGTTCAAAAAGGGTGAGTTACTTGGTATTCGTCAGTTCCAGGAACAGGCGCAAGCGAGTAATGTGAGCCACTTCCAGAGAATTAATATTCCGAACTTCGACAGACACGACAAAATCTATCTCACTCAATTTATGCGGTTCTATCCAGAGCACAGGGTGGACACTGTGGAGATAAAAGGAGGGATTGACGGGTTCAGCTACACAAAAACATTATCGGAGCTTAAACAGTTGCTTGGACCACAAGATATTTACACAAATTTGAAATATCCAAGTTCTCGACCTACTGGCGCAATCTCAGCTGCTGCTGATTTGGACACGCATCAGATTTTAATGGAGACAAGCGAGAGATTCCCCGACAATACGGAGGTTTCAAGCGCATTGATGAAAATCACTGGAAAAATCGTGAATGATACGGCTGGCTCAGAATTATTGGATGAAAAAGCAGCAATTGAGCAAGTAGAAGGAAAGGCACAGCAGGAACAGGAGGCAGAGGAATTAGCTGCACAGCTTGACGCAGTAAATGCTGGGGTAGATGCAACGGAAGCAGGGATTGAGAGCTCACAGCTTCCAGGATCAGCAAAGAGAGGTCGTCAAAGAGCATCCGCGCCACCACAAACACCACCAAGACAAAACCCTACTTCACAGATTAACAAATGAGTCCTTTTGATAAAATAACATTCTCTCGCGTAAAAAGTGGTATTCGTGGCGCACTCGTGTTGCTGAAAATAATGCGAGACAATATTGAGAGGCGTGTTATTAAAAAAGAATCCCCTGGTCCAGAGTTATTTACTGAACAAGAGGAACTAAGCGAGCAATGGAAAGAATGGATGAAGGATAGATATTTCAAGAAATGGGAAAAATTCGCTGCACAGCCAAATTTAGTTGAGACCGTGGAATTTATACGAATGTATCTTGATGATGTGAGAATTGCGAGACTTATGGAGATAGAAAAATTTCCTTCAAAATCTGCCGAGTTATCACAGCAAGCAAAGGGGATTCGTGACGCCTCAGATGAACTGATTTTTCTTCTTGATTTATGCAAGAATGAAAAGATGACTATCAATGCTTCGGACGTTCATAAAGCATAAATTTGACATCGTCATTACACGCTATCATACTTAATGCGTTCTTTGACAAACCAGACCGTTTTCACGGAACTTTTTTTACCCCTAACCCCTTTTCGGATGCCAAATCCAATACCAGGCACGACCACACCCGCTACGACCCCACAGGGCTCACCGGCAGGCTCGCCAACTACTCCAGTGGCTGCACCACCAGTAGGAACACCACCTGCACCAGTTCCAGTAGTTCCAGCGCAACCAGTAGCGACCCCCGGGCAACCCGGAACGCCTCCTGCGCCAGCAGCTCCTGTACCTCCTGCACCAGCGTTAGACCCAC